>JBDRQG010000462.1:0-8085 GCA_043826475.1 bacterium | reverse complement strand
CGGATATAAGCAAGTTTGACAAACTGGGTAAAACTGATTTGATTGTCTATGCGGTTTAAATTGATAGGAAAGACTTAAGTGGATATAAAATCAGACATCGATGATCTGTTTCGCTACCTGAAAACTTACGACACAAACTATTCAAAATTCGAAACCGAAGCTTTCATGCAGACCTATAACGGAATCAGGACTGTTTTTCAAACATTGAGAGAACAGCGCAATCAGGCGGTGGAAGTTGATTATTCTTTTCTTGATGCGGTCAAGTTAGCCCCTTTGACAAGCTCGGATCTTCGTCATCTGACAGTTCAGATGCTGATAACTTATTTTGAATCGGTAGCGGATGTTGATGGCCGCTCCAATCAGGCTTATGATTACTGCCGAGGATTAAGGGCGGTTAAACAGGACGTACCATTTTTTGAGACCATTCTGCTTCCCTTATTTTTTAGAGAGGGATCATTAAATGACAATTTCCGGCTGCACTCATTTCTGCTTGGCGAATTAGCCAATTTTCTGAATAAATACGGCCGTCCGGTTAATGCGGATCTCAGTCCGGAGGCATTTGCCGCTTATGATGATGGCCGCAAATTCCTTGAGTTAGCCAGAAGAAGACTGCAGCTCGGAAGTGATTTGATGGCTGACAGATCATCCCTTGAGTTTCATCTACAGCGGGTCGGTACTTTTGATAAGTTGAGCCAGAGGAAAAAGCTTTTCAAAGAATATCTAATGCAGTGGAATTATCTGGTTAAAGTCAGTTTCTGGTCCAAAATAAAATCATTCTTTGGGGAGTTAGGGGGGAAAGCAAAGGGCTTTTTCTCAAGCTTCCGTTATACCAGATTAGTCTTCAGCCAGCGCCGTCCTGCTTTTTTCCTCCTAACCTTTTTTGTTATTTTATGGCTTTTCCTGGCGGTGATGATTCCAGTATGGTGGCTTGACTATGAAAAGGGACAATTAGATGAATTATATAAGCGAGTAGAACGGCTGAAATAGACATGCGTAACAAATTGAAAATTATAATGTGGAAATAAGATCAAGTGGATTTTGCAAAAGTATTCAGATTAGGTAAAAAAGGGGCAAAGAAGCTCAAAACATCTGATAAGAAAGCTGTCGATGCCGGTTTTGGCTGGCCGGATGGATTGCGTATAGGGGTTTTTGGCCATAGCAACGCCGGTAAAACAGTTTATTTTACCGTTCTTAATGAAGACTGCAAAGTAGCCCGTGATCTTCAGATTTCCGTGAACGATAACGCCACCGCTGGCGAGCTGCTCTCAAATTATAAAAAAATATGGGGGGTCGGAAGCGCAACTGGAGTGGGGACGGTAGTAGATCTCAGAGAGGACCGCAAATTCCCGGAGGCAACAAAGGCCGACAGGCTATTACAGTTTACAGCTATTTTAGATGGGAGCGATAAACTTCCGGTTGTGACTTATGACTATCCGGGCAATGCGGTGGCAATCGGTGAACCGAATGAGTTTACTGATAAAGTTGCCGATTTTATGAACGAATGTGATGGCCTCCTGTTTATGTTTGATCCCAAAGTTCTCAATGCCGAACTTCAATGCCAGGCTCATGTGGCGGCGTTTGTAAATATGTTGGAGAAATTGGCACCGTTAGACAAGAGACTCCCGATACCTGTTGCTCTTGTGATTTCTAAAGCTGACACCCTGGATGGCTTCAACGGCGATGAGCAGGCAGTTTTGATTAGTGCCGAAGATGAACCGATAGTATGCGAAGACTTTGAAATATTCCTTAACCGGGTTCTTGCCAGTTCAAAAATTTCCAGTCAAAACATTTGGGCCGGGACCGTTCGGGATGTTTTGGTAAAACTGAAAGAATTTATCAAAGTGGTCGTGGGACGGACGCTTGATTTCCAGATCTTTTTTATTTCTCAAACCGGAGAATCTCCCAAAAAGATAGGAGCCGAGGTTGGCCGTTCTATTTATTCACCTCCTGAAAAAGTTCGCCCGATTGGCGTTCGCAATCCGATGTATTGGCTGCTCAAGGCAATTGCCCGCAATAATAGTCTGATAAAATTCCGCAAGTTTTCCAAATATGTGGCTGCGATCTGTCTGGCCTGGATTGTTCTGGTCTCAGGAATTTATCTGTGGCATTTCTCATTACAGTTAGGCCGGGCGACAGCATTTGAAGATGAAATTATCGAGAGGTATAACAATGATCCTTTCTCTACATCCGAAGAAGAGCAGGGGAAAATATCCTCGGAATACCTGCGATATGAAAATAAATGGCTTGTATCAAGGCTGTTCAGAAATTTCAAGACTCCGGTGGTCCAAATTCGTAATGGTTACAACAATTTAAGATCCGGTTCCAGAACCAAGATCCTTGATGACATTCTTATCAGGCTTACTTCTATAGTAAATAATCAGGCAGCCTGGCCGACTGTTGATCCAAGCGATAACAGCATCAAGGAAGAAGAGGAGCATCTTAAGTTAAAAAGTGATCTGGAATCATTTACCGGCGGTGGAGATTCGACATCGGCTTTGTTTAAAAGAGCTGACAGAGCTCTGACCTATTGGGATTTGTTTAAGCAATGTTTAGTTAATACAGCTGATTCTACCATGTGGAATACGCTGCATGATAAAATAATTTATGATCAGAGTACATATATCACCGAGATAAATGCTGCCGAGAAAAAAATGTGTGAAGCCCTTCTGGCGGGAAAAACGGAAACGGCAAAGACGGTAACCGCCCAACGGGCCGGAGTAGATTTGAGCGGCAGAATAAAAGAGATTAATGAAAACTTGGATCCTGAATATCGTCTGGAAACTGCTGTGGATGAATTAACACAGCTAAAGAACGACCTTGGTTCATCGGGAAATCCGGCTGATATTAAGATGATTGATAATTATCTCGCTAATGCCCGCCGCTGGACGAAAAAACAGGAATTTACATACCGGATAGATGCTCTTCCCCAGGACGGCCATTTGCATATTGAAGCTGTTCCTGAAGATGAAGAACCCACCTGGTCGGAAAAGACCCAGCTTTTGTCCGGGTATGATAATATCATCAAATGGAAACCGGGTTATGCCATTTATATCGCCTATGATGATATATCCCAGGATTGCAACTGGGGGAGGAAATCTACGGATAAAAAAGTAATCAGGGAAAAGTATTCTATATTTGACATGGAAGGGGAGATTACTTTAAATTCGGGTACAAAAGTATCGATAAGTTTTAAACCGTCGTTGGAAAAACAATTACCGACGATAAAGAAATAATTTTTAGATAATAAACCGAAAGAGGGAGATTATGATAAATCGTAAAGCATGCATTGTTATTATAGCTTTGATCCTGCTGTTAGTGGCAGCATCGGTAAACGCCGGCCGTGTTCAATTGCCCAAAGGGAAAGAAGTCTTTCTCAAGTTTTCATCGGATCTGAAAGTTTCCTCCGGGGAATATAAAAAAGGTGATTCTATTCCTGTAATTCTCGACCAGCCGATAGATATTGGCGGACAGATCATTGTTGATCGGGGTGCAGTCGGAACGGCAGTAGTACTGGATGCGGAAAAAAACGGCGGCGGGGGTAAAGCAGGGATGATAAAAATCGGGTTTGTAAATTTACAACCCAAAGGTGAATATAAATTACCCGAAGGGGGAGTGATTTCACTTGGGGGAACTCCTCTGGAATTTAAAGGGAAGAAAAAAGGAATATTCCCTTATCTCTTTTTTGTAATCATTCTTAAAGGCGGCAATGGTGAAGTCCCGACCGATGTTGTCTACACCGCTACCGTGGCAGAGACAGTGGTGCTGGAAAACGAATAAGAAGCAGTGGCAGATTAACTTTTATAAAAGACGGGATTGATTAGCAGTTCCGCCTTTTTTTTTTAATGGAGATTATTAGGAGATACTTTAGGAAATTCAGAAAATTGAATTGTTGAATATTGAATTTAGATTGCAAACTTGAAAGGGATATAATGTATCGCTTGTTAATTGTTGCTTTATGTTTAATTATAATTTTTGAAGGAGGATGTGGTACCGTGAATCGGAATGATAGCATCGACGCGGAAATAGAAAAGATAAGTAAAATTATCCATAACAGTATTGGGTGGGCAGCCACCAAGGACAAAGAATTAAGCTTTAGTTGTTTTGCTGACGATCCGGAGTTGTTTTGGTTTTCTCCAAGAGATGATGGTACTATTCATGGTTACAAGTCATTTGTTGAGTTGACAGAAGGATTTTTCATGCTTGATGATTTCAAGGCTGTTAAATATGAAATTAAGGAGCTGAAAATAAACCTTTCCCAGTCAGGCGACGTTGCATGGTATCACGCTCGTCTTGATGATTTCAATGAATGGAAGGGGCAGCCGGCAAATTGGGTGGATGTCCGTTGGACAGGTGTGTTGGAGAAACGTCAAGGCCGCTGGGTAATTGTACAAATGCATTTCTCAAATGCTTCTGACAAAGCATGATAATTTGGGAGTTCACATAAAGCAGGTAGAGGAAAATACACCAATCAAAATTATTTTCGCTTAAATGACTAACAATACTTCTTCACAATCAAATTATGTTTGAAAAATAAAATCAGATACGAAAGGTTTTTAGGATATGACTGTTTAGTAGTATTGCTTTTTTTATTCAAATGGTTTATTAGTCGATGTTTCAGGGTTTACAACATATTCAAAAACATTTATTCCAAATACTCTTTTAACCTCTGTTTAATAAAATAATCCCAACTACCGATACAGCTCTCTCTTTTGAATTCAGGGAAATCCTCCGCCACAATCACTGTCAGCGTTAGTTTGGTAGTGTCATCCTGACCGGATAATTCAAAGGTTACGAATGAATCTCCCTGATAATCATCGAATTTCCAGTTGTAGGCTATCTTTTTCAATGGCACTACTTCAGTCACCCGCCCCTGATGCAAAATATCACTTTCCTGACTCTTAACGGTAAACTGGGTTTCGAATCCGACTTCTGGTTTGAAGGCTGGAATTACTCAACTGATATTGATAAAAAATATTGAAGAATTAAACATAAAAAGTGGCTGAAACTTAAGTTGCCTGATTTCGTATTCCTTCAAAAGAGATAAATATGACGATTATTCATTTTTCAAGAGAGAGAATATATGGAAGGATCAGGTAATGAGAAAAAGTTATTTGAGTTTGTGTAAATCTATATTTTCAGCAGCCGCTATTTTGTTTTTGCTTTTCATTCCCATAGCTGCTCAAACAGATGAAGTATTTGTTCCAACTTATCATCCAACACTTGAAATCTCAAAAACAACGGAATCAATAAAGATTGATGGTGAATTAAATGACATTGGCTGGCAAAATGTAGTTAAAGTTGGGGGTTTTGCCGAGCACACACCCGGTGATCAGACTAAACCGCCGGTAGATACCAAGGCTATGATAACCTACGACGATAAAAACTTGTATGTGGCAATGATCTGTTATGATGATCCAAATCTTGTAAGAGCCTCCTTTTGTGAAAGGGAGCGAGTAGGCTCAGATGACAATATTTGTCTCTTGATTGATACTTATGGCGATGCTTCCTGGGCGTATGAATTGAATGTTAATCCTTATGGAATACAGGCCGATGCCATCTGGTCAAACAATGTTGGTGAGGACGATGGATACGATCTTATCTGGGAATCAGCCGGCAAAATAACCAAGTTTGGCTACCAAATTGAAATGGCGATACCATTTTCAAGTCTAAGGTTCCCTAATAAAGAAGAACAAATCTGGAAGGTTGATTTCTGGCGCAACCACCCAAGAGAAGTTCGCGGCCAGTATTCCTGGGCCGCATATGATCGCGATGTATCTTGTTGGCCATGTCAATGGGGAACGATAACAGGAATAAAGAATGTTCAACCAGGAAAAGGAATTGAAATTCTTCCAACAGTTATTGGTTATCAATCCGGAATGTTGAATGGGGAAGGTTCGCCTGACTCTCCGTATAAATTTGAAAATGAGAAAGTAGATGGAGCCCTTTCACTTGGGGGCAAGTATGCAGTTACATCTGATATTATTGTTGAAGCGACTTACAATCCTGATTTCTCCCAGATTGAAGCTGATGCGGCTCAGGTAGATGTTAATACGAATTTTGCTCTTTCATTTTCGGAACGGAGACCTTTTTTCCAGGAAGGGAGTGATTTATTCAGTACTATCTTCAATGCTGTCTATACTCGGTCAATTAACAACCCTGAGTTTGCCGGTAAAGTAACCGCTCGCATGGGTTCTACCAGTCTGGCTTATCTTTCTGCAGTTGATGAAGACACACCTCTAATTCTGCCTTTTGAGGAAAGCAGCAAATTCATTTTAGCTGGAAAAAGTGTATCAAATATTGTAAGAGCCAGACAAACTATTGGAGATAATTCTCGAATCGGTTTTCTGATGACAAATAGAAATTTAAATGACGGAGGTTCTGGAACATTACTGGGAGCGGATGGAAGCCTGCAATTAACCAAAGGATTGAAATTTGAATTTCAAGGATTGGCTACCCGAACCGTTGAGGCGAATAATGAAAACCTTAATCAACAATTCAAATGGCTTGATTCCTTGACTACGGATTCCGTGATCCTCAATGATCCGGCTATCAATGATACATTAAAGTATGATACGGTTATGTTCGCAGATGATAAACATACCAGTCGGCTTGATGGAGAGAAATATTGGGGTAATGCTTTTTTTGGCATGCTCTCACAAGAGACAGGTAATTTGTACACTGATATCAGTTTTTTGCTCAAAAGCCCTACTTATCGGGCTGATAATGGTTTTCAGCCCAGCAACAATCAAAAAAGTATTAGGTCTATATCCCAGTATCATTTTCGGTTTAAGGAAGGATTATTAGAGAGATTGACACCCAATATTTATTGTGGATACCAGTGGAACTTTGCCGGAGAGACAAAGAATAAGTTTATTGAATTAAGTCTTGAAGGGAAATTACGAACTGCTCAGACTGGAGTTCATGCCTTATACCGTCGCGAGATGGAAAGGTATCATGGCATTGATTATGATAATATTTGGTTATTACATAATTGTTTTAACACCCGCCCGAGTGAAATGATTTTAATTTATGGTTCTATAAATTATCGTCACAATATTGCCCGTGGTTATGACAGTATGGGGCGTGAAATCACATTTTCAATTGGTTCTGATATTAAGCCATTTGATAGATTACTTTTTGAAAATAATATCAATTATGTAAAAAGTAATGAACTTGAATCCAATGAGGAACTATACAAAGGTTATATATTATGGACGAGACTTTCGCTGCAAATAACGCGTGAACTTTCATTCAGGATGGTTAATGAATACGATGATTTTAACCGGCAGTGGAATTTTGATCCTCTTATAACCTTTCGGTTAAATCCCTTTTCAATCTTTTATGTTGGTTCAACAATAGACAGAATGGAATATAGCAATTATGATGAAAATGATGAAATAATCAATACTTCAACAAAATTGGGATCACGACAATTTTTTGTGAAACTTCAATACCTCTTTCAAATATAATCGTTAACAATAGTTTTGATTAAAGCCGTGAGTAGATGCTCACGGCTTTTTTAATACTGATCAACTTATGAATGTTATAAATTGAATAGTAAACCCACCGCAAGTGATGGGCTTCATGAAATTTTTGAAATAGAAACTTACCCTATATTATTGTATAATCATCACTACAATGTATTGTGGGAAATCACACAATTGTGTAGCCTATATCTCAGGGGCGTCCATGCCGTATTCGTGCCAGTCCTCTTTGGCCGGACCATAGATTGATGGAACTTTGATTCCAGCCTGACGAAGAAGTACAGTTATTTGTCCGCGGTGGTGGATTTCATGGTTAATCAATGCGTTAACAGTAAACTTGCGTTTCCACTTTTCGCCGTACATTTCATCTTCGATCTCCAGGGATTCATCGGTCCAATCCTGTCTGATTTTTTCAACCAGAGCGACTGAGACGGTTTTATAAGTATCGCTGATTGTCCGGGCAGTATCAGGAATAGGGGCATCCGGTTTGAGCAGTTCATTTAATTTCAAGCCGGTGTAGAACATCATTTCCGGAATGGTAGTTGCGATATGCCAGGCAATTCGCCCCATCGTGCGGTGGCCATCAGCGACTTTGGTTGAT
>JBDRQG010000461.1:0-2019 GCA_043826475.1 bacterium | reverse complement strand
TTTAATCCTGTCCTTGGAATGGGTCGTCAGCCCCTGTGGCCGAGACTCTGGGAAACCTTTGGCGAAGATATTTACATGGCATCCATTATGGGAGCGGAATATGTAAAGGGATTACAGGGGAATGACCTTTCTGATCCGGTAAGAGTAGCAGCCTGTGCCAAACATTACCTCGGATACAGTTTTCCGCTTTCAGGGAAAGACCGTACTCCTGCCTGGATTCCGGAACGAATGCTCAGGGAAATATTTCTTCCTTCTTTTAAAGCCGCTATTGATGCCGGCGCCGTTACGGTTATGGTTAACAGTAGCGAAATAAACGGAATTCCGGTGCATTCCAGCCATTTTCTTCTGACCGAATTGTTGCGGGATGAATTGGGTTTTGAAGGTTTTGTGGTTTCTGACTGGAACGATATCAATAGTCTTTATCTTCGTGAAAAAGTAGCGAAAGATCAGAAAGAAGCCGTGAAAATGGCGGTTATGGCCGGTATTGATATGAGTATGGTACCCTATGATTTTAGTTTTTATGAATTACTATTAGAACTGGTAAATGAAGGCAGTGTCCCGGTTGAGAGGATCGACGAGGCTGTCAACCGAATACTCAAAGTAAAGTACCTGCTGGGATTATTTGAAAATCCATACCCCGAAAAAAGACTTTTAAAAAAGATTGCGACAGAAGATGCCAGATTATTAAACCATCAATCTGCCTGTGAAGCGATAACATTATTAAAAAACGACGACGGAGTTTTACCTCTGGATAAAAAACAAAAAGTGTTTATTACAGGTCCGGCTGCAAATGCACTGTCGGTGCTGAATGGTGGTTGGACGATTACTTGGCAAGGGAACCAGGAAGCTCTTTATCCGCATGAAAAACTCACGATCCTTGAAGCCATACAAGAGGAAACAGGCAAAGAAAAAGTGTCGTATTCTCCCGGAGTAACTTTTGAAAGTGAAATTGATATTTCGGAATCTGTACAAAGAGCAAAAAGCGCTGATGTTGCAGTAATTTGTATCGGAGAACCGGCTTATTGTGAAACCCCGGGTAATATTGATGATCTAACAATGACAGAACCGCAATTAAATCTTGTTAAAGCAATATCTGAAGCGGGCGTACCGATTGTTCTTGTTCTAGCGGAAGGACGACCACGCCTGATTAATACGATTGTTGACTTGGCCGATGCGGTTATCATGGCATATTTGCCGGGTTTGGAAGGAGGATCGGCGATCGCGGATGTTTTATTCGGAGATGTAAATCCAAGCGGGAAATTGCCGATCTCCTATCCGCGCTATCCAAATTCGCTGATGACTTATGATCATAAGGCCAGTGAAGTGATGGATGTCAACGATTATGATGTTCAATGGCCCTTTGGTTTTGGTATGAGTTACACCACATTTGTATATTCAAATATAAAATTGGATAAAATTGAATACAGTTTAGACGATGAAATTGTTATTTCGATTGATGTTACGAATACGGGTGACAGACAGGGTAAAGAGGTAGTGCAGTTGTATGTCGGCGACAAGATCGCATCCGTGACCCCACCAGTGAAACGGCTGAAAAGATTTCAGAAAATTGACCTACAATCCGGTGAGACTAAGACAGTATCGTTTACACTTAGAAGCATGGATTTGTCCTTTATCGGCAGAGAAAATAATCGGATTGTTGAACCCGGTGAATTCTCAGTGGAAATTGCCGGGCATGAGTCGGGTTTCACTCTGAATTAAACAAAATGAATGAGTTGAAAAAAGTTATTATGGTTATTATTAATCGGATAAGGAATTGATTATTAATCTGATAATATATAGAATGTACCAACAGGTTGTGGAGATTAAATCCATGACGAAAAAAGATGTTATAGACGAGGAAAAAGAAATTGGCCTGATTTTTGAGAATATACAGCCTAATGAAAATGATTACATTTACTAAAACTATCCAATTCATTAATGAACACGAAGGTGTTCCGGAAGAACGTAAGTTTATTAGCAAAAATCACTTAATTAAAAGTAGGAGGAGAACGTGAAGAA
>JBDRQG010000460.1:0-7704 GCA_043826475.1 bacterium | reverse complement strand
GTGATGATATAATTACTATGTTCCCTGTTTTTTTCAATACAAAAATCTCTACTTATTCTACGTTTTGAATCATCTCGCGCAGCTTCTCTATCTCTTCTTTGAGGGTAATCGTCGCTGATGTTATAGAAATTTCATTTGATTTTGAAGCAATAGTGTTAGCTTCCCGGTTCATTTCCTGCAAAACAAAATTAAGCCTTTTTCCAACCGGTTCATTTAACTGCAGGTCATCCTGAAATTGCTTGATGTGGCTGAACAGGCGGGTGCATTCTTCGGAAATATCACAGCGATCAGCAATAAAAGCGATTTCCTGTTCAAGGCGAGCCTGATCAACTTCAACATTCTGGATCATGTCATTAATACGGTTTTTAAGTTTTTCCCGACACTGAGCAACTACCAATGATGCATTTTTCACAATATCATTATTGATTTTATTTATCAGGGTAAGCCGCTTCTTCATATCCCGCGCCATAGCGGCCCCTTCTTTCTGACGCATTTTGATTAAACCTTCCAGTCCCTTTGAAATAATCTTCTCAAGGTCAGACCACATGGCTTTTTCATCACAACCGTTGTCATTTGGTCGGGTAATATCGGGGAAAACCAGGAGATCGCTTATCGTGATCTCTCCCCCTATTTTCAAATCCTTTTTAATTTTGTTAAGCTGTTTATTAACAGCTATCAGAGTCTTCTCATTAATAAAGCTTTTGGAAGGTAATTCTTCCGATTCCGTAAAACCGATATATATAAAGATTTTCCCCCGGTTTAATTGGCCATTAATTAATTCCCGCACCTTATGTTCAAGAGCCGAAATATGGCGCGGCATCCTTACCGATATTTCCAGATAACGGCTGTTGACCGAAGAGATCTCAACAGAAAAAGTACCCGAATTGGAAACAGCTTCTGCTTTTCCAAAACCTGTCATTGAATTCATATAAAAGGTTCCTTCAAATTATGAGCCAGCTTCAAAAAATAGAGTAATTCTCCCATTTGTCAACTGAAACCTTTAGGATATCGGTTATCCCTGATTTTTAGATTATTCTAATTAACCTGAGATGATTCCAATGATATGGATTTATTGACAAGGAATTCATCCGGTTTTGTGTAAAAATCGGATGACATAGCAGTAAATGGAAAAGATATCGTAACCGTAGTCCCCTCTGATCGGCTTGAAGTGATATCTATTCTCCCCTCAATTGATTTCAACAAATAATTAACTCTGGCTAAACCCGTAGAAAACTTTTTTACATTATTTCCCGATTCAACCTTTTCAATTATATTATTAAGCGATTGTAAATCTTCTTTGCTCATACCCCGGCCATTATCTGAAATTGTCAAGCAACAGGTTTCGGCAATCATATCAGCCCTGACTGAAAGAATGGGCTGGAAATTATCGTTATATTCAATCGAGTTTTTGAAGAGTTCTTCCAATATCAAACTGATTTTTTCTTCTGGTATAGTTAGAATAGGCAAAGATTCTATTCTACTGATAATCTTTTTCTTTGAAGAAGATGCTTTTACTTTCTTAAAGACATCATTTACCAATACATTCAAGTCAACTTTCTGTGGTTCATTCGATTTTTCAAAAGCATCCAACATTTTTATAAAGCCGCCAATAAACGCCATCGTTTCTTTTTTGGAGGAATTGCTGAGTATTTTATCTGCCGCTTTTATAGTATCAATCCAGAGTTGACTATCTTCTGGCATCTGTTGAACTTCATCAGTATAACAGGGGACAAAGGCAACCAGGCTGCTGAGATCATCAAGAGTTTCTCCTAATCTTAACGAAGTAACCATACTAAATTCCCCTGAAGGAAGTTGGATTCGGCTCTTGTTGATTTCTGAAGAATCAAAAGAGTTAAGAAAATTATCTATTAATACTGTATCAATTGTGGTATCATTTTTCTTGCTGATTATTTTCAGGAACTCATGGATATTTCCGGTAACTTCAGGCAAGCCCAGCAGATCTTTTATGCGGCCGTTAAAACCAATAATCTCTCCGTTAAAGTCGGTCAGAACAGCCCCAATATCCATACTGTCCAGAAGACCGACAATAAAACGGATATCAATATTTTCTTCCTGCTTGATTTCTTTTTCAAGCGAGACAGAATATAATCTCTCTAATAAAAGAACTGATATTTTAACTCTGTCAACATTCTCTTTGTTAATTTCTAATTCATAAATTTCATCAAAGATGAACCGGAGTAGAACCTTTTCAGAATTTTTAAAATTCATCAGGCAAATATATTCATTCGGGGAATTTTTATCCTCTATTTCCGTAAAATCATAAGGCTCCCCTGTTGAAACAACCCGATAGTGTAATTGCCCTGGTTCAGATATAATTGAAGTTGAGAATTTCTGATTATCACGATCTAAAAAGTATCTCGGTTCCAGCTTATCACCGTTTACAAAATAGAGGCAGATCTGTTTGACATTGGTAAATTTATGGATATACTCCAAATTCTCTTTGAGGTCGAAACTTCCATCAACTTGAAGTATCGCTTTAAGTTTATCATCATATTCATTATTGATAATCAAGTTACTCGAATCGTTTAATTCTTTGCCAATTGAGGTAAAAATCAAAATATAGTTAACCGGGTTACCTGAAACGAGGTTTAAAGAAGCAACAGCGGAGACTTGGGCCATCATATTATTATTATTATTGCCGTTTTTGATATTAAGATTAATCGTATCATAGCAGGTTTCGTAGCTATTACGCTGGCTGAAAAGAAGCTCTATTACCTGGCGGGAGTTATTGCATATAAAATCCTGAATAGGCTTGCCGAACAAATCTTCACGAGGAATACCAAATAGTTTCTCTATTTCATCATCAATATAAACAAATCTACCCTTAAGGTCAATCTTGCATACTGCACATCGCTTGACAGTATCACTTTTGGTGTTGGAAGAAGGTGCCATAAGTATTTGTACAATCTCGACATAGGTTTAAATTTTAGCCAGCATTCCTTTATCATACAGAAATGCCTCCTATTTAATTTTTATCGGTAAGACAACTAATAATTTGAACTGAATGTCGTGATTAAATTCATATATTGGGATAAAATGGTGACTTATCTGTAATAACCGGGGAAAATGGCTTTTTCTGCATGGGGATGAAATTTGGTCAGCCTGAAATAGCCATAATTATTTGACCTATTAATATCCGGCAGGCGGTAATTGGGATCAAGAATGACGGCGATAGGTTCACAAGGCATGATCTTTTCACAAATACCTGGCCTATCGTAACTATAAGAGCCATTTCTTTCCCTTACCCCATTATATTTGAATCTCTCAATTAAGGTATCGCCATTTATCGTGACTATACCAACATCAATCGGAATACCGGTATAGCCGCCTAATATTTTACAATTGATTTTATAACCGGAATCTATTTTCTCCCGGGAAAAATCAGCGAGTGAGGGATCATAGTTAGCTACATATTCGGACATCCCGAAAGGATCAAACCCAATTTGGTATCCGTTATCGTTATAATAATCAAATTCACTCAATTGGAATCCATTTTCAAATCCAGAATGCAAATATCTGTTTTCCCGGATATACATACTGAAATGCTCCCAATTCCCTTTATTCTCATTCTGGTAAGACATCACCTGCAGCCAGGCTAATTTATCACGGATAGATGTATTCAATACCTTTTTGTTCTCACCGATGACTTTCAGGTAATTCAGGAGTTTAAGAAATATTTTATAGTCATAATCATTAAAATCTTCATATAAGATTTCATGCACGATATAGAGTGCGCGTGCCTCAGGGGCGTCACTAACTCCACCTTCAATTGGAATCGTAAACCATAGAGAAAATATCTTTGCAGACAAAAATGAATAGAGAATTTCGGGGTCCTTGATAGATTCGGGAATAAGTACAAAGGGTTCGTTGAGAAATCTTTTATCATCAATGGGAGTTGAACAAATTGTTAGATACGGGTATCTGAACTTTCCTAATTTAGGCTCATACTTATTTATGATTTCCATTGCATGACTGGCAACTGTTCCACTCCATAAATCTTTAACTTCGTCAGTATAGAAGACATCAATTGTGACATTATCAGCTAAGACTCGATCATGGATTTGATCTTTTCCAATTACAACCGTAAATGTCTCCGCAATAGGCTGATTGAGAAAATAATATTTGTAGCCATCTTCAAAAACCGGAGAATATTTCATGCCGTTAATGTCCAAGCTGTAATTTTCATCCAGGTCAACCCTGACCTCCCCCGTTTCCTGTGGTCGTACAAATCCAAAAAATACTTTTTCATTGTTTAGTTTGCCCGAATAAGCGAAACCATAAGATGAATTTATTTTCAAGCCGACATAATGCCGGGCGTATTCTTCGCCTCTTGGCGGCAGCAATGTATCCGACTGCTTAAACCAATTTCTATATCCGTGAACAGCAACTCTTGGATACCAGCCTGAGAGTTTCAGAAAATAATCACCTTCAGTAACCGAATCTTCATCACTTACTTTGGTAGTGAATGACATCAGGAAAAAACCCTTTTGATCCGGCAGTAGAGGGTGTGGTAATTTGACAAGCATATTGGTTCCGTCAAATTCAATAGCATCTTTACTTATTGGAGCACCATAATATAAAATTGAATCAAAATGGATATAGCTTTTTTCATTAGCAGCAAAACTTATATCCAAAAATCCAGGACGGTCCAAATGGAATAAAATATCTGTCAGTGAATCTTGATAATGATTTTTAAACTCAATTTCGATCATTCCCTTAACCAAAAGTGATTCAGGGATAATCTCGGCACGTATGGTATAGATGGTGTTTGGGGTAAAATAATCAATTGATCCAAGATCTTGCTTTTGATCATGTTGAGCAATGATACCCAATGGAGATAATATCAGGCAAAATAAATTTATTAAGTTGAATTTCTTAAAATTGAGCATGGCTATTTTTTAAACAGATCTTTAAACTTATCTCCAACTCCGTCTAAAAGTTCTTTTTTAGCCTCTTTAGTTAAAGACGAGTAATCAATTTTTAAATCCGGGTTATCGATAGTTCCAGTTACCATCAGAGGGAGATTGATTCTTTCGCTCGTCTGATCAGTCAGAATACCAGAGATAGCCCCCATAAAGCCCTTGTTTGATCTAAGTTTAGCTGATGCATCTTTTGATAAAATTAAAACGCCGCTGTAGGCCACCTCATTTTTAAAAGAATAATTTCCATCCAATAGCAAATCACCGAGACTGCCAAGCTTGGTAGTCATAGTATCAAGCATAACTTTGCCATTGCTGACAGTAATCTTTGAACGGGCATTTTTTAAATATTGTTCCTTTTCAAATCCACTACCAATAGTTTCTGAAAAGGACTTCATGGTATTAAATATTGCTCCTGAAGTAACAACTTTTCCCTCCTGCATATCGGCATCACTGTCCATCTCTAATGAATTTAAAAATTCCTCCGGTTCCCACCCTTGAGCTTTATACGTACCGCTGAAGTTGAATTTCCCAAATATAAATCCGGAGAATTTTGTGAATCTTGACATAAAATCATCAGCTTCAATCTGGGTAGCTGTATATTTACCGGTATAAACCGGATTTTCAAAATCAGTGAGATCAACTCTGGCGTCACCGCTGATATCGCCGGTATACACTTTTCCGGTAATATCAGTACAGTAAATAACCCTGTCTTCATATGAAATATTGCCTTTTACATTAGTAAAATCGATTTTATCGTAAATCAGCTTATCAACTTTGAAGTCACCTCTTGCGATTATATCAGGCAAAATAACCGGTGAAACCGAATCGACTACGACTTGCGTCTGAATCGAATCGGATGAAATCTGTGATCCGGGAACAATCTCAGGAAAGAGTTTATCAATATTTAATGTGTTGGATTTTAGACTGAAATTAAATATCGGCTTGGTAAGGTTTTCCCGGTTCAAATTCTCAATAGGTAAAAGATATGGTATCGGTTTAATTAGGGTTCCACTGAGAGACATATCACTGCTGGTAAAAAGAGCTTTAAATTCCTCAACTCGCACCGAATCTGGAAAGACTTTAAAGCGGGCATTAAAATTTTTCACCGGTTCGGGTAAAAGAGAATCGTTGTAATAGCCATTATTTATTAAAACCAGACCCGATGCATTAATCGTGGTTGGATGGATGATATCCCCTCTCACCGCCAGATCCATTTCCAGATCCCCTTTTAATACAGGATTGCCCTTCTGAGAAAGATATTGCTGGAAGAGGATAAGTTTGGATGCAGCCTTCAATTTCCCGTCAAGAACCGCCTCCATACTTTCTACATCATCACTATCAGCAAATAAAAACGGAATCACGTTAGTCAATCGGCCGTTAAAGGAGACATTGCTTCTTTTGGATTTGGAACTAAAATTATTCACTTTAAGCAGGCGGTTATCGAAATAGGCATCCAAAGTGAAAGTATCAATTGGTTCGGGAATTAATAAAGATGAATAACTGCCATTGTTAATTTTCATATTTCCTGTGACATTGAGATTCTCTATGCTATCAATCAGTCCAGCTACATTGAGATCAAATCTTGTTTGGCCACTCAGATTATGATCATTTTCAGTAGGCAAAAAAGGCTTCAGGAAGACCAGATCAATTTCCCCTTTAAGATCCCCATTGAGATAAGGATGCTCAAAATTATCCACTACAAACTGGCCGCTCAGAGGTTTATTATTAAAGCTGCCATCCTGTATATTAAAGCGGAGGTTATCAGGTTTTAAATCAAGCATGGCGCTTTTGAATTTAAGCTCACCATCAACTTCGGCATAGGTCATCCGCATATCAGAAATAATGGCATTTCCGGTGTAAACAAATGAAGGCTCCCTGGAGTTGTCATAAATCAGTTCGGCATTCAGGGAAAAATTTCCATCAATGTCAAACCCTTCAAGCATGTTATTTTCATCATCGGTGACAAGGGAGAATAATTTCCTGGCTTCGACTTTGTCTGACTGAATAACAAATCGGCCGGACTTTTCATTGCGATGGGTAAACTCTCCCGAGAGGTTAAATTCAAGGTCCCCGACTCTAAATCCTGAGTTTTTTAGAGTTAAATATTTTTTATCCGGATCATAATCAGCCGCCCAGAATAAATTCATTTTTACTGATTTTACGGAAATTCCAAAACCAAACGAACCATCATCAATATCAAGATTCCCTTCGGAGCGATAGTGATTATTGTAGGGATTGCTAAGTGATGTTGTCAGGCTGAAATTATTAAATAACAGATTGGAGTTGGTGCTGTCGTCAATATATTTTAATTTCCCCTCGGTTATCTCGAGCATATTAAAAGTTACCAAAGCAGCTGCCGCTTTAGTTTCATCAGATGCTTTTTTACTCAGAGTATCTGCAAGAGTAAACGCATAGTTAGAGGAGCCATCATTATTTTTTATCAGATTTATCACCGGACTCTCAACAACCAGCCGATCAATCCGGTACTCGGAAAAAAGAAGTGGAATTAGGCTTAATTTTAGTTCGATCTTCCGCGCCTGAAGCAATTGTTCATTATCTGACATTGCCTTAGGATTATTGACAGCCACATTCTCCAGCTTCACGCCCAAACCGCCCCAGAAGGAGACGCTCGCCTTATCCAGAGTTACTTCGCGTCCAAGTTCATCATGGGCGGAACTAATAATGATTTCTTTGATTTTGGCATCGTTGAAATAGAGTTTAACCCCTATTATCATCACGATTACCAAAACAGCTATTACAG
>JBDRQG010000459.1:0-21395 GCA_043826475.1 bacterium | reverse complement strand
ATTAAAGACAAAAAGAAGTCAAAAAAGGGGTTCTCGGCAGGAGAAGCGAATCCACCCGGGTTTCAATTCTTTGAAACAGTACCGGATAAGTTCACTTTGTTTTCCAATTATCCCAATCCCTTTAACCCAACGACAACCATTCGGTATGATATACCGAAGGCCTCACAAGTAACATTGACCATCTACAACATGAATGGTCAAGTTGTAGATAAACTTGTTAATCAGAAACAGGAACCTGGATTCTACTCTGTAAATTGGGATGCTCGAAACGTCAGTTCAGGTGTCTATTTCTATCAAATTCAGGCAGACTCATACGTGAAAACTCAAAAAATGGTGCTGATCAAATAGTACCATATGGTAGGGAGCAATTTGGGGCCGGTTTTACCGCATACCGGCCTGCATAAAAGGGCTGGCATTCTCCAATGCTGGCCCTAAGATTTCCCGAAAAGCATTGAACACAAAACTGGCTACAACAGGACGAGCCGGTTACATACGTTCAGGAAACTGGAATTAGAATAAGTGGAATTAGGAAAATATCAAAGGAAGCCCGGCTCTGAACTTTTTCCATATTAATTTTAATTTGCATGTGATTTGTCATTTATTACATCCATCAACATTGTGGACTCTTAAATCCTAGACTTGCAACATGATTACGAAAGAACCCAATTTATCAACATGGAAATACATCCAATCGTCAAAGTTTTATATCCGATTTCGGGCGTTAAAAATGTATCCAAAACGGACAGGAATGGACACTTTTTGACAAAAAAATAGCAACGTTATAGCACACTTTTTTTATCTATTGAGCGAATAGCAACGTTATAGACGATAATTAAAAAATAGAAAGAAAGAGAAAGCACCTATCAAGTAGGTGCTTTCTCTTTCTTCTTTTCAAAGTTATCAGATCAACGCATCTAATCCACGCACTGATTTTCTGTAATTTTCATCTGGCAAATCAACATTATGAACAAAGATGAATTTGTTAGAGAAATTAAAAATGGTAATCATCCCAAATATCATATCAGGAATATAAACAACATTGAGACTCCTGTATCAAATCCAGACGATTATTAACGCTGTTTTTAATATTTAGTACATTTCTCATATAGAACATGTTATATTATAATATGGGAAAATATGACGCAAGAAAGTTAGCAAAAGATGGATTGGAACAGTTGCGGAAGCAAGCAATCCGGCTTCGGAAAAAAGGGCTGACCCTCACAGCGATTGCTGAGATACTTGGCGTCTGCCATGCAACAGTATCTGTTTGGTGGAAACTTTATCAAGCTGAGGGTTTCAAGGCATTCAAGTCCAAGGACCAACTGGACAAAATAAAAGTTTTCTATAAATCAGACTAACTTAAAAAACAATGTCATTGCACATATGCGTAAACTGCAAAAGACTCCAGTGCGCGTCAAAAGTTACTTTAAACATCCCAAGATTGCTTACGCGAATGATACGGACAGATTATAATTGCCTAGTTAATAATACGTGATTCTTTTGTGCTACTCGATGAAAAATGTAATTAAACCTACAGATCTAATTAATGGATGGAAAATACTTGGGCTTGATAAAGGAGATAAGGTCATAGTACATAGTTCTTTATCAAGTCTTGGTAGTGTAGATGGAGGACCAGAGGCAGTTATTAAGAGTCTTCAGGAAGCCGTAGGCTGGTCTGGCATTCTTGTAATGCCGTCTTTTACTTATGGGAGTGGTCCATTTCATTCGCAGAAATCGCCATCAGTTGTTGGTTTGGTGTCGGAGACATTTCGCCAAATGATTGATGTTTATCGTTCTTGGCATCCTACTCACTCTTTTTGTATCTGGGGTAAGAGTGCTAAAAACTGGGTGATGATACACAATGACTACCATCCGTTTGCAGATAATTCACCTATTGGGAAATTATATAAAAATAAAGGAAAGATTCTACTTATTGGTGTTGACCATTGTGCCAATACTATGATTCATCTGGCTGAAAAATTTGCTGCTGTTCCTTATATCTCCGGTACGTCGTTAGAGTATATTGATGATAATGGTAATATAAGAAAAATAACTTCTCCATGGAGACCGGGGTGTAGTAAAGGATTTAATATTGTGGATAATTTGGCAAGGAGAACACCTTCGTGGAGATCTACAGTAATAGGAAAAGCGGAGTGTCAAATAATGAGTGCAATTGATGTAGTATCATGTGCGACTTCATTGCTGGAAAAGGATAAAACTGCATTATTGTGCAATGAGCCATTGTGTGAATGGTGTTTGAATGCAAGAGAAATCGTGGAGAAGAGAAGATATGAATGAAATTATTCCTCGAGGGCTTGTTGTTTCGTGCCAGGCAGAAGGAGATAGCCCATTTAATAGTCCTCAAATGATTTTTGCATTTGCTAAAGCTGCTGAGATAGGTGGTGCGGTAGGAGTCCGATTGGAAGGTATAAAGAACATAGAATATTCTGCAAAAAAAATTTCCGTTCCAATTATTGGAATTATCAAAGGGAAATATGAAAACGGAGAAGTGCTTATTACACCGAGATTTGAGGATGCAAAAAATACTGTTGATGCCGGCGCTCGGATCATTGGCATAGACGCTACCAGGCGCACACGCCCAGATGGCAGTTCTTCGTATGAAATTATTAAAAGAATCAAAGCCGATTTAAAAGTTTCCATTTTTGCTGATGTCTCTACTGTCATGGAAGGGATTGAGGCTGTAGAGGCTGGGGCAAATTATGTCGGCACTACGCTTTCTGGTTATACAAGATATAGTAAGAAAAAGAATGACGGACCTGACCTGGAACTGGTATCAGAATTATCAAGGATTGTGAAAGTCCCTGTATTTTGTGAGGGGAGGATCAGAAATCCCGATGATGTAGCAGATGCACTTGATCAAGGAGCGTATGGCGTAGTAGTGGGAACAGTAATAACCAGACCTATTAAAATTGTAGAAATGTTTGTAAAACCTTTTAAAGGAACAGCAAAATGATTCACTTTGGAACTGATGGCTGGCGCGGTATTATAGCTGAAGAATTTAACTTTCGAAACGTTCGTGCATTTGCGTATGCAATGAGCAGATTACTAAAAGATAGATTTGAGAAAGATCATCTGGTTGTCGTTGGTTATGATGGTCGATTTCTATCAAAGGAGGCGGCATTTATCTTTGCTAAAATTCTTAAAGACGGCGGAGCAGAAGTGATATTATCCAAAGATGTTGTTCCAACTCCAGTTGTCAGCTGGACAGTAAAAGAGAATAATGCCAACCTGGGAGTCGTAATCACCGCCAGTCACAACCCACCGATCTACAATGGTATTAAAATAAAGCAATCATTTGGTGGACCCGTTGTAGATGATACACTGGAAGATCTACTAAAATATTTTGATTGGGATTCAGATGAAACATACATTCCATCAATAATACCTCTTCCTGAAGTTCCCACCGAGGATATAATTTCACCCTATGTTAGTTGTTTGGAAAGGTCTTTTTACTGGGACAAAATTGGTCAGTTTAAAGGCTCTGTTGTGGTAGACAGTATGGGCGGCTCAGGCCAGGCTATCCTGTATAATCTGCTTAAAAAACACGGTGTTAGTGCTATTGCTCATAGAGAAAAGAGTGACCCGTTATTCTGTAACGGACTTCCTGAACCGATAGCGGATAATCTCAACTCTCTAAAAGAGAAGATTAATAAACATAATGCTTTACTGGGAGTAGCAACTGATGGAGATGCCGACCGGCTTGGAGTTCTGGATGAAAGAGGAAATTTCGTCTCAATTCATAGTTTAATTGCTCTTGTTCTTGAGTATCTTGTTAAAAATAGAGAGGGGAAAGGCGCTTTTGTAAAAACTGCATCAGTTTGCTCTATTGCGGAGCGTGTTGCGAAGAATCTTAATATAGCGTGGAAGGATGTAAGTGTTGGATTCGCTAATGTGACTCGTGAATTTCTAAACAGTAAAATTGTTTTTGGCGCTGAAGAGAGTGGCGGTTGGGGCTTTGGCTGTCATATTCCTGATAGAGACGGACTGTTTTCCATTCTTTTGCTTCTTGAGTTGCTCGGTCATCATGAGTCTATTCTCAGTGATCTCATTAAGGAAGTGACCGATGAATACGGAGAGAGTTTTTACTATCGCATAGATTTTCCCTGCTATAGTGCAAGGAGACATGAGTATCTACCCTCCTTGCTTGAAAAAGGGATGGATAAGATAGGCGCTTTTAATGTAACAGATACTCGAACTTTCTACTTTAAAAATGTGCTTAATGGTCTAAAGTTTATACTGGGAGATATTCGTTGGCTTTTAATTCGCTCTTCGGAAACTGAACCAATAATTAGATTCTATGCTGAGGGTGAGTCCTTAGAAGAGGCGAAGATGCTTGTCCAGAGTGGAATTAAATTGCTGGGCTTGAAAAGTTATTCATTCCTTGCTGCTTGAAAGGCGCAAGCACTGAGACGTCTCAAATTCTTTACCTTCAAAAATGAACTTCCCCGACGCAAGCATCAGGGAAGTCTCTTGATTAAAGTACAGAACAAATTTAAGTGTTTATCTAAAACCTATTTAATCAGTACCATCTTCTTCGTCTGTAGAAAATCTCCAGCCTGTAACTGGTAAATATAGACACCACTGGATAGCATTCTACCGGAATTATCTGTTCCGTCCCAGATTATTTTATAATCACCCGGCTGGTGTTCTTCATTCACTAAAGTTTTCACTTCCTGACCGAATAAGTTATAGATATTAATCTTGGTTAGCGTAGTTTTAAATATCCTGTAGATAATAGAAGTACTGGAATTGAATGGATTGGGATAGTTCTGACATAGTAAGAATTGATCGATATACGGCAACCTCCTATTAGCAATAGAGACTTCATCTTTTTTAAAATACTGGCATGCCTCGCTGAGAGTCATGAATCTAATCCTATTTTCATAATAAGCATTTAATGATTCAAGTAATTCACTCATCCATTGAATCACAATTCCATTATTATAGCCCTGTCTTATAAAATAATCGTGAAGTAAGATACAGTAGTATCTATCCAGTTCTCCATTTGTTTTTATATCTTGTAGAGCCAACTGCAGTCTTTGAGTGTAATCTGATGAAGAAAGCGCCCAGGTAAATTCATTATGTGCTGCTATGTTATAAAGATTTCCATAAATGAATTGTTTTGTGGGTTCGGCTGTTGAAATCCATTTAAATCCATGGTCCAATAATACATGAAAAGTTGTTGTATCTGCCTTATGACCCGGAGGAATAAAAGATGTTGGTTGAATACCAATACTGTCTATCAGTATGAATAGACCATTAGTTATTAATTCCAGCTGCTCTTCGTATGTGAAAGGAGTATTGTATGTTGAGCAGAACATTTCGTGATTTGACTGACCGCAGAGTTGACAAATATGGGTATACCCATGTTGCGAGACTTCGTGACCACTCAGGATACTGGATTTCAACTCTTCGATTAAAACTCCATCCTGATTTGCTGATTCTATTAGACGGTGCGGTATTACACCCCAGGTAACTTTCGCTCCATGCTCTTCTGCCATCTGTTCAAATGGTCTGATACTTCGAGGTAATACGTCCATATTGCGATTTAGAATATCATCGACCCGAATGATAAAGATCAAAGTATCTGAAGATTGTGAAATGCTAGTTACCCAAAAAATAGATAAAAGTACAAAAAGTATCTTTTCTATTGTATTCTTCATGCTATCACTAATATGAAAACCCTGTTAATATCAATAAAAGTATTGATTTATACAGAAACTTTAATCAAAGAATTCCCCTAGGCTTGCCTCGGGGTTACCTTATAAAAGGAAGAGTATGAGAAAACTTGGTGTCTCATATAAGAATATTACCGATAAGATACCCCTGTTGCTTGCGGCGGAGTAGTTCATTCGAACTTCTTCAAAATATCCTTTAACGCATATTTATGGACAGGAAGGATAATTCATACAGTGTGGTTTTGGTATAAATAGTAGCATCGGAGAATTCTCTTAATTAAAGTATAGAACAAATTTAAGTATTTATCCAAAACTATTTCATAAGCACCATCTTCTTCGTCTGTAGAAAATTTCCTGCCCTTAACTGGTAAATATATACACCGCTGGACAGCATTCTACCGGAATTATCTGTTCCGTCCCAGATTATTTTATAATCACCCGGCTGGTGTTCTTTATTTACTAAAGTTTTCACTTCCTGTCCGAATAAGTTATAGATATTAATTTTGGTTAGCCTAGTTTTAGATATCCGGTAGCTAATAGTAGTACTGGGATTGAATGGATTGGGATAGTTCTGAAACAGTGCAAATCTGTCTGGCATTCTCTTTGTACCGGTAAATGGTTCTATGCCTACCTGTTCCTCTTTACAGGTATAAATCTGAACCCTATCATTACCCTGATCACTTACGAACATATACTTTCCGTCTGCGCTTATTGCAACCTCACCGGGATGATTAAAACCCGTATTATCGCTCACTACTTCATTTAGCATACCAATAACATCGATTGTCAACCCTTGTTCATTGTAAATATAAACGACTTCGTGGTGAGTCACAGCGCCATAAAGATACTTCCCATCGTATCCAAGTCCTTTACCGGATGACCATCCGGCGAAGGATAGTTCATCTAATGTGGTCTTGGTATAAGTGGCGGCATCTGGCGGCGTACCTATCCATCTTTCCAGAGCATAGGTGTCTCCATAAGTATAAACCGTATCTCCGGCAGCATTAGTCTTAAGTCCACGGAACAGATTTGACGTAACAGTGTCAGACTCAGTATAAGTAAGAGGATCAAGAGAAGTGATAATCACCAGCTTTTTACCCGTCTTCTGACCAACATAGATGTTGCCTGCTTCGTCAATATCAATTGGACCAGGGCGGAAAGGCAAAGTGTACATACCAATTTCAGTTCCGTCCAGAGAATATTTATAAATCCCCTGGGTTGTCATACCGGCATCATCGTAGGTTGCATAAACATTTCCGGCATCATCACATGCAATTCCTGAAGGTCCGCTACCTGTTTGCCAGCTGGGAGTTGAAATGGGAATAATCTCAAAAGTTCCAGTTGGATTAACTACTTTATGAAGTTTCTTTCCATTATAACCTAAAACCCAGAGATTTCCATCAGAATCTACATCCATATATGCTGGACCGGCTCCACCAAAATTCCCGGGAGCAACTGAAGTATCCGGAATAGAAGCATTGCATCTCCACTTTTTTGGTACTACCTCATCTACCCATTGGTAGGCCTGGATTCGGGAATTAACCTGGTCTCCAATAAACATAAGATTGCCGTCGTTACTTATTGCAACCTGCCCGGGTCGATCAAATCCTGTGCTGTCGTTAGCTGCCTCTCCGAATTTTCCAATAACGTCTGCTATCAAGCCCTCCTTGTTATAGATATAGATAGCCGAATGATCGGTCAAGGCACCATAGAGATACTTCCCATCGTATTCGAGTCCTTTGCCGATATAATAGCTAAGAAAAGACAGTTCATCCAGTGTGGTTTTAGTATAAGTAGTGGCATTAGGCGGCGTACCTATCCATCTTTCCAGGGCATAGGAGTCTCCGTAAGTATATACTGTATCTCCGCCAGCGGTGACCTTAAGTCCACGGAATAGATTTGCCGTAGTGGTATCAGACTCAGTATAGGTAAGAGGGTCAAGAGAAGTGATAATAACCAGTTTTTTACCTGTCTTCTGGCCGACATAGATATTGCCCGTTGCATCTACATCTATAGGGCCAGGGCGAAAAGGCAAAGTGTACATACCGACCTGAGTTCCATCGAGAGAATATTGGTATATTCCCTGAGTTGTCATACCTGCATCATCGTAGGTTGCATAAACATTTCCGGCATCATCACACACAATTCCAGAAGGTCCGCTGCCGCTTTGCCAGCTGGGAGTTGAAATCGGAGTGATTTCAAAAACGCCAGTGGGATTGGTTACTTTATATAGCTTCTTTTCCATGTAAATTATTATCCACAGGTTTCCCTCTGAATCTACGTCTAAATAACTCGGAGCCTCATCACCAAAGCTCCCTGGAGCGATTGTGCTGTCGGGAATGGTGCTATAGTACTTCCATCCTGCTGCCAAAGAGGTAGCAAATACTGCTATTAAAAGCGGTAATAACAGCATCACGGATAGAAATTTGATTTGCCTTGTCATAATAATTTCTCCTTCTTATTAATTTGCAGCAACAACTATTTGTTTTTTTCTTGACCATCGTTTGCTGTTTCTACTTTTTTTACCTTAACAACTAATTAATCTTGCCTTTCCATCACCTCCTTTCTTGTAATTTCCAGCCAAATGTTTAAAAAAAGATCATTAGCCCAATTGTCCCATTTAAACTCTGGAAACCACTGACATTTTCCAGCCGTAACGCCAGCGCCTGCCAGAGTTCTCCAATTATGATCTGGTAGTTACTCTCCACTGTTATAGCAAGATTGCGGATGACAAAAATGTTAAATCCTGCACCGAAATTAAATCCCCAACTCCAGTCGTCCTGATCTCTTTTTAGTACCAATACCTCACTTAATTGATAAGCGCCTCGATGACCAAACCAACGGTACACACCAGCGCCACCAGTGAAAAACGGCTGAAATGTAGATGTAGTTTTGATTAGCTTGTAAGAAGCTTGAGCAGATGCACCATAAATAGCCAGTTCCAATTCCAGGTCCTTATGGTAGAGTTCTGCTCTGTTTTCTTTACGATATTGGATTATTTCAGATTTGACTTTCCATGCCCAACGCTCGCTGGTCTGCTTTCCAACTGATAGACTAAATGTTGAAGTTGGTTTAAACCAATTTGATAAACTACCAAAGGGATTAACGTATTGATGCTGTATGGCAACTACCCGGGAGTCAACAGGCTGAGCTACCACCAAATTGCTTAATGCGGTTGTCATTAAGATGGTTAGCACTAAAAGAGCACATAATTTCCTTATCAATTCTTTTCTCCTGGTTTTAAAAACTTACTCATCTTATTAAGGCATGTACTTACACATTAAAATTGAAAAAATAGGAGCCTGTTAATAAAAAAACGATACTCCTGCAAAGAACTCAAAAAAACTTTTCATTGGAAAGTCATCATAGTTTTCCTCTCTGCCAATCTGAATAATGTGATGATATTTCCCCATTAAATTCAGCTTCATATATTTTGACAAAGCAATGTATCCACCAAGTCCTACTCGTGCTCCATAAACTCTTCCTTTATGAACTTCAGCATAGTTATTGAATCCATATTCATAAGTATAATTAAGATCGGGGAAATGTTTCTGCCATTGTTCGCTCAGCCATAAATTACGTTTGTAAAAGTATGCACCGCCAGCCATATTTAGCTCCGGTGTAAAAAAGGTTTTATTAGGAAATCGAGCAATCATTGCTAAGTGAACAGGAATAATACTTATCCGCTGAAAAGGTTTTAACACAGCCACATAATTGCTATCACGTTCTTGAAGATCATGAATATAAGCACCATAAAATTTCTCCCAGAATTTCCAGTTCCACTGCTTGACTGCGTCATTCTGATCGATTTTAAGATTATTATAGGCACATTCGATACCCATAGCGAGGAATTTATTTATTCGGAACCGTATGGAAACACCACTTCCATATCCATTGATAAGGTTTAATTTTTCACCGTTTTTTAAACTCAAATGATGAAAATAGCAACCGTATGGAGTCACTGATTCTAACTTTAGTTGCTGTCCATGTGCCATATTAGGTAAAATAAGTAACAATGAGATTACAATAAGAGCTAAAAAATGAGTGACCAGATAAAAGTCTTGCAATAGCTTTCTATATACTAAAGATGGATAGGGTAAAAATCTTATATTCAATTGCCTCATAAACAAAATGCTCCACTAAGAAATTTAGAATGCGATATTTGTACTAATTCGAGAAACGGATTCTAATCTTCCGTAATGAGTATAGGCTATATCTATATTCAGGATATTTTGATTAGATTTCCATTTTAAACCCATACCAAGTGTCCATCCTTCTTCATCATAGTTAAATTTATAACCCGCTCGGAGGGCAAGGATATTTTGAATCCAGTACTCTGTTCCTACATTTAACCGTTCCGTATAGTCACTTGGATGCAGAGCATCCACAGCCAAAGTAAGGCGAGTAGGTGTATTGGGGTCTCCAACAAGTTCTGCCGCTGCTCCTAAACGGAAGATGGTGGGCATATTGAATGTGTCTCCAATATATTTACTATCAACGCCAAAGTTCTGGATATAACCACCAATACGTAATGAATGAAATTGGGTACAATATATCACCCCGATATCTACTAATATATTATTTGACTCATAAATAGATATGCGCTCGCGAACATACTTAGCTGTTATACCATAAGAAAACCAGGTTGTGGCTTTACGGGCGTAGGTTAAGCCAACTGCAAGAGCATCTGCACTATACTTTCCAATGATTAAATATCCTCCGCCGGGGTTATTGGGATCAGCATTAACGGTTTCCACCATTTCACCCAGATCCAATTGGTTAATACTAATCCCAAAAGCGCCAATCGGCGTTAATTGGATACCATAACCCAATGCCTGATGCTGAATATCAGCAAGATAGTTGGCATACGAAGCATGCATGTTATGACGAAAAACGGCATATCCCAAAAGAGATGGATTTGTAAAAAGAGCCTCGGCTCCGACGTCGGTTAAAGCTGCTGATGTCTCTCCCATTGCCGCCATTCGAGCGGTAACAGGAATTTCCAAGAATACATAGCCGGTAGTCCCAACTTTCCGAAATTGTGCTTGTGAAGCAGAAACTGCCATAAACAATATCAGTAAGAGAATAGAGAAATATTTCATAATTCAATACCTGTTGCTTCTATCTAACAATAGCAAACTTACCAATTTTTGTTTTTCCCTTCGTCTCTGGTGCATTTGAGGTTACATGGTAAATGTAAAAACCGCTTTCAGCAAATTGTCCAAATTCAGTTACCTGGTCCCACTGGGCGATACCTATGTTCTCATAATGTTCAATACTCTTTACCAGATCGCCTCTTATAGTGTAAATGCGAATCGTGCATGGACTGGGTATATTCACAAATGAAATAACATCCTTTGAGCCCGGGGCAATAAAACCTGATCGCATTACAAATGGATTTGGAACTACAAGAATGCTATCCAGCGTGGTATTTACCGGCGAAAAAGCAGCTATAAACGGCTCAATAGTATGGTTAGGGTATTTAGAGCTTTCCATTGTCGGCACTATATTGCTGCCTGTCTCCGGGAAAATCGCAGAAATATCAGGTGGCCAACAAACATGACCGGTGTCGTAACTGGTGATAGCATAATAATATCCATATCCTGTATTTACTGACAAATCAATGAAAGTGTAACTTTGGGTAAATGAATCATAATAGGCTTCATCCTGTTTTGATATATCAGCAATACACTGCCATGGACCAAAGGGCAAGTAGTCTGAGCGATAGATACGATATCCGGCAAGATCAAAACTCTCCTCTCCGGCATAATCCGGATCAGGGATGCCCTCTGCATCGTCTTGCCACATAAGAATATTACCAACTGTTGTTCCACCCAATCGTGTGAGATTGAACGAAGCCGGAGCGGCTGGAGGATCAGGAACATTGTACTGGTGTTCATAATTGAATTGGACACGATCAGAAGCAGTGTACAGATCTGAGCGTCCGGCTTGAGCTACTTCTTGCTCCGTGGTATTAGGGTTAAAGGCTTTTTCATAACTGATACTGCCTATAAGCTCCGCCATAACAATGCGGATAGAATCCCCCGGCTCCAGGTCCCATGGCCCCAAAGAGGCTAAAGACCACAATCGTGATTGCCCCCAACGACTATCACCCATTCCTTGTGGAAAAATAATTGGTTGGTAGACATTTGAGATATCTTTCATTGCCTCATACTGCTCCCTGGTGGTCAAATTGGTAAATGGATAAGACTGAGGTGGTTCGCTAATAGACCAACCTACCTGTCCTACGTGGTTAACCTTTCCTGACTTGTTGGGTGAAACATAAAGGAATTTCATTCCACTATAAGCGGGCGCCAGCCATTCTTTGCCTCCGGTCGGGCCGCCACTGGCGTAGCTATATGGGTCAAATTTCTCATTGCCTTCGGAAAGGGCAAAGTCATCAGCCCAACCATAAAGCATTAACCGCCGGCTATCATACAAAAATCGATTGTTTTTTGCTCCTGAGCCATATTGGGGAAATAGAACATTCCAACCGCGGTTATTGATAGAAAAAGCATAAGTGAATAAAATGTATAAATCGGACAAAGTTGAATCGGCAGATAAAACTCGATATATTTCTGGAGTAGCGATTTCCGGGTTGTAAATATGGGGTTCACGCGAAATGTTTTTAATTACATATTCTATGATGAGATAATTCTCATCCTTTGCTGAGCCACTCCAGCAGCGGACAGTGCGTTTTACGCGCACAGGCAAAATTCTTTTATAGGGGAGGTTATTCTTAGGATTGAACTCCCATTCGGTATCTACCACTTCTTCGGCTTCTGAAGGATCAGTTTGAAGCCAGTAATTTTCACCATTTTCCCAGCGCAAGCCATGTTGTTTTAAAAGATAATAACTATTAGTCTCAGAAAGTCCAACTGAAGTAGCAAACATTGCCCAATCCTCAACAGCCCAGACGCTATCAACTGAGGGACGTAATGCGCCAATCCAGAAGCCGCCACCTGAATGATGACTGTTTCCGCCACCAATCTGAGCGGGAACATATTCCGGATCAAACCCGGGCCAATCCATACCATAACCCAATCTTTGCCAGGATTGAAATACAGGACCTATCTTGGCAACGTTAATAGTTTCCCACAATTGCCCTCGCTTTAATGAGATCATTGAAGCAGTTACCTGCGAATAGAGTCCTTGATACCGAGAAATCAGAATAAGTATTAATATTGGAAGAGACCAAAAGACTATCTTTTTGTAGTTTATCGCATATTGAGATTTTTGATACATCTAAGACTCCGTTAAAAATTATAGCCTATCGTGAAATATATTTCACGTGGTATATTTCGATAGGTCTGATAGTACCAGAATTTGTAGATATTTGCTTGAGGATCATTCGAATCTTTTGTAACCGGTGGCGTATCACGAGTTACTCCTTTTTCTACCCAGTTTCCCAATTGTTCGGCGCTATCTATCGGCGTAAGCCATCTATTATTAAACAGGTTCATTATGCGTACAGAAAAGAGTAGACGTTGACCTGAGATTGTAATATATGTAGTTGTATTCAAATCAGTTTGAGCTTCAAGGGGATAACGACGATTATTTACCATGTCTGTAAATTCGTCATAACTGGTGACATAAGTAAAGGGGGTACCACTCCTTGCAGTATAAATTAAACTCATAGTTACATCATCCAACGGACGGATGGCTATAATATTTTTCCATATCTCTTTAGAGAGCCGGTAGGAGACAAGTGTCTTGAACGAGTGAGTATGGTCCTCACCAATAATGAAATCATTGGCGCTTCTGCGTTCTACAATACTACGAGGATCATCAGGGTCTTTATAAATATCGATAGCGCCGTAAGAACCTTGCGAAGTTCGCGAGAGACTATAGCTCAGGCTGTAGTTCCAGAAACCCGGAGCTACTTTATTTAGCGAGATTTCTATGCCGCGAGAGGCACCGTAACTATTATTTTCGTATGAAACATAATAGGGGTTTTGTGGGGCAACCTGTTGTGAGCCAGACGCTGAACGTACTCGAACGCTTACCGGTTGGTTAACCCGATCATTAAAATAGGCTACCATATCCAATCTATGAGTGTATCCGAGGCTTCTCTGAACCCCTACCTCGTAACTGATCGTTTTTTTTGGTCCCATGTCAGGATTACCATACATATACCATCCCTGCCAGGTAGTTCTGGAAAGAGTATGGCGAAATATGGGCATTGAATAGAAATGACCATACTGGATACGAAAAGCTGTTTGCTCGCCCACGGGAAAAGACATACCAAAGCGAGGGGATAAAGTAACATGTGTCTTTGGACTTCTCGTTTCTGGATTACCGACATCGCCAACATACGGACCACCACCCATCCCGGTACCCTGATAGAACGGTCTAAAGCGATCAACTGGTACATCCATGTTAAGATTGTATCCGTCTAAACGCAAACCGATATTGGTAACGATACCCTCAAATTCTATTTTGTCTTGAATGTAAGCTGCTAAGGAATATGGGTAAGCATGATAATACTCTGCAAAGCCGGAATAAGAGACAAAAGCATTAATCCGTGCTCCGGATTCCCCATTGTATAACGTATCCCAGTATTGTCCTTTAACACCTCCCTTCAATTGATGTCTGTGTGTAACCTGGCTGGTAATGTCGAATGAAGCGTTATAGACATCCGTTCTGGCATCTAATGCAGATAATGTTGTAAATGCCCAGGGCTCTCTATAGAAACCTTCATCCCAGTACTTCGAATTTGCCGGAACAAACCAGGGATTATCAGGATTAATAACCGGTAGATTGCTCTGGATACATCTTTCACGTTGATGCCACAACATCAGTTCAAAGAAGGTATTGGCGCTCCGAATATGTGTCCATGAAAAGCTCTGAGTTGTTGTGACTTCATCTTTTGGACTATCAAGTACTATATAATATTTGCGAATAGGAGATTGTCCTAAGCGAGAAGCCCAGCGGATATCATCTGAGCCGGCCCATACTGAGCCGTGATGCCCCTGGTATTGCAACATCAGTCTGAATTTATCTGCATCTGTAAAATTGTAAGTAACATTGAGATTATAATTTTGATATTTCTGTGACCTTTCTGCACTTGGAATCCGAAGTGGCTTGTCTTTATATTCACCTGAAAAATAAAATCGAAGTTTATTACCATATCCGAGAGGACCTCCCAATCCAAAAAGATAACGTTTGTATATTAATTTCCGGTAATCATAAACCCCCAGTGGATTTGAGGTATTCCCCGGTCCCGGGCTATGGTTTGCAATCCATTTATCGTAGTAATATGTCCTCAAAGAATCATCCGTAATATCAGGCGAATTAACATTTCTCCAGTTTTGCCACTTGTCGAAAGTACCCCAGTTTTGCCACTCAATAGTTTCATTTCCGTAAATATAGGGACCGAAGTGGTATTTGCCCGGAGGACGAACCTCAGCCCTGAATTCCCCATGAAATTCATCAGTACCCTCTTTGGTGACAACTTTGACAATACCGGATTGAGCATTACCGTATTCAGCGCTGAATCCACCGGAAACCACCTCCAGTTGCTTGATACCAATGGGGTTAAAATCATATTTCCAGCTGGTATTTGACTTCTCACCCAATAGGTTAAATCCCGGGATACCTGTATTGGAAGTTATTTGTTCTACGCCATTGATCTGAAACTTTATATCAAAAGCGGGACCTCCGCGGATAGAAATCGTTCCATTGGGATTTAGAGTTAAACCTGCATTCAATTCCAGGGCCTGACGTAGCCCCTCGATTGGTGCAGCTTCAATATCTCGTGCTTCAATAAAACTAGCGGTAGAAGTCAGGTCTTTTATCACAGGAGGTCTTTTAGCTACAACCGATATGGGTTCCATCTCTATAGCTGTTGGTAGTAAAGAAAAATTCACATTTACGGTCCGGTCTACTACTACCACAACTTGCAGGACAGTCATACTGCGATACCCCATCATTCTGGCTGTTATATTGTAAATACCCGGGGGGACATTTAAAACAAAGTATTCACCAAACCGGTCGGCAGCAGCTCCCAGAGTTGTTCCATCGATAATAACATTAGCGCCTATTAATGGCTCTTGTGTCTTTGTATCTATGATTCTTCCGGCAATTTTGCTTTTAGGCACTTGAGCAATGGATTCAAGACTGATTCCTGATAGCAATACAAAAAGAAGGTACAATCCCGTAACATGCCATTTACCGCTTGGAATCATCGCTATTCACCTCCAATTGTTTATAACTGAGATCAGCGAAGCAAAAGCATTTTCTTAGTTGCTGCCACCGGGCGAGAATTTTGTCCATCTGGTAAATAAATCCATCGGTAGAGATAGACACCGCTGGATAAGCCATTGCCATCAAACCTGACTTGATGTCTGCCCGCCCGTAGTTCCCGAGCAACTAATGTTTCAACCTCCTGTCCTAAAAGATTAAGGACTTTCAAGATAATTTTGCCTGATGATGGTAATTCAAATTCAATGGTTGTAGAAGGATTAAAGGGATTTGGATAATTTTGATAAAGTCGGTACAACGATGGAACAACATCCTCTACCTGAGTGTCTATATCAGTGGTTTCCAACACACGGCGAATTCTGACTGCATCCGCGGTTACAACACCCTGACAAATGTCGTTAGAGACCAAGACGCTGGCTACTTTACCGGCTCGATAGTAGAAGCATCCCAGCACATTCCACAATCCACCATCAATCTGTTGATTAACACGCACCGTATCCACACCGAAATTATGCATGATAGAATAAGATACATCTTCAGCAAGAGAGTTTATACCAGCAGGCCATCTAACTGCGACTTCATAATAGCCATCCACTTCTATAAAATGCCACCATTGAGCACGATTTTCTCCACTACCGCAAGTCGAAACCAGATAATCAGGGCCTATATATCCTGAGCCATTAGTACATGTCGTCCAATTACCGTAAGTCTGAAAGTTTTGATCGCCATTATCGATTAATAAATGCGTCTCTTGTGGTGCGTAATCAAATTCGACTTGAGTAAAAGGCAAAATATTTCTATTCTCATCTTGAAGCACCTCTATAGTTAAACTGTACTGATAATTGGCAGTTAGTGGTGTGGTTGTTAAAGTAACAATTGAAGGGTCATTATCATTCAAAATAGCAGAGACAACATCTATGCTACCATCAACTGCATAACAGGAAATATTTTCGGCAGATTCTCTATCAAGATTACGGCTGAATTTTAGCTCCAGATGAAGGCTATCAGGAACATTCAAATCTAATAATTCAAACTCGGTGGAAACTACTAACCGTACTGCATCAGCCACTACGTTGCCGTTGGCGAAATTTGAAAGTTGAATACTAATCGGTGCATCGTAGGAAATAGTATCACTAATCAGAAAAACCCACGAGTCACTGTTTTGACGTTGATTGACAATTACGGATATTGTTTTAGTATCATTGGTTATTTTATAGCAGGCGTCAGTGGTATTACTGGAATCAGATATCCATCTGGCATAGATTGCATATTCGGCTGTCTTCATCAGTTTGGGATGCCAGGTTGCAATTACGGAATCGTCACCGGGTTCTGCAACTAAATAATTCCCCCGATATCCGCCGCTGTGTTGCTCCCAATTTCCACTGTATTGAAATTGGATAGAGGAACTATTATCAATGATAATATCATTATGAGGTAAATTGACCGGTTCGTTAAACAAATCATTTTTTAGAATTGTCAGAGTATTATTTGAGAGGTAACCGTAATACCACAGAGTTACGCCCTTGCATCCTTTTTCTCTCACCTGATTAATTTGAAATTGCAGTGAGGCATCATTCCGATAAACAATACCGGGATAGAGATAAAAATCGGGCGGTGCTAATTGCACAGCTTCTGCTAACTGATATGGAAAAGATGCATCATCCAGATAAAGCATCGGTTCAAGAGCATCCACATAGCCGCTATCCGCCCATATATCCCATCTTTGGAGATTATCATGATAGTAGAGCATATAAGGAGGCGCTACTGCTGCGGAAATGAATATAGCGGGATTAGTGTTTTTAGCTCGACGGTAAATCCGGTGAGCAATAGCGGTTATCTGTTCCTCTCGCCAGGTTATCCATTGTTGCCATTGCGGGTGATTATAATCGATATTGATGGGGTCCGTACCCCCTGTTTCAGTAGTATAGTGACTACGCGAAATATCAGAATATGAAAATTCGAGGGAAGGATAGCGTATGCGGTCGGTTTCAATTCCATCCAGATCTGGATACCTTTCAGCAATTTCACCAAATAAGTCTTCCATGAATTGAGCTACTTCGGGATGAGCCGGATCCAGCCAGTGGAAAACACCATTTTCGTTTTTCACATATCCCGAACCATTCTTTTTTATAGCTCTCCATCCAGGATGTTGAGTAAGAATTGGTCCGCAATCCGTAGTATCAGAACCACTCCAGTGAGCCATTAATCCATATTCAAACCAGGCTACTATTTCAAGCCCCCGCCGGTGTCCAATCTCGATGGCTTCCTGAAGCGGGTCTCTGCCGATGAACTCCGACCTTTGTCGGGGTCCACCAGCATTTGCAACGACATCACTGGGGTAGATTGTAGCGCCTTTATACTGCACATTTATCAACACTCTATTGAAATTAGACTGTGCCAATTTGTAAAAAGTTTGTTCCATGAGTTCGGGACCACTATAGATAACATCGCGGCTCATCCAGACACCGCGAGATTCCGGAATGGTTTCAGCATTAGCAATTAAAACTATTATAGATAAGACCAGGATTCCTATCAAAGGCAAAAGTAGATGTTTTTTCACTTTAGGGTACTCTATTTAATTAAAAGCATTTTTCTCATTTTTACATATTCGCCACACACCAATTTGTATAAATAAATACCCGAAGGGAGATCTTTAGCATCAAAATTTAGCTGATAGGCACCGGCATTCTGATAACTGTTCACCAGAACAGCAATTTGCTTACCTAAAACGTCGAACACCTTCAATTCAATCCAATCTCTCTTTGGTATTTCATAGGTAATAACTGTCCGGGCATTGAAAGGATTAGGATAATTAGGTTCTAACCTATAAACTTTAGCGATTTCTGAACTTGTGGATTCTATTCCCACATCGCCTCGTGTAAAAACAAATGCCTTTTTTACTTCCAGGTCTATCACATAGGCTATCTGCTCATCCGGACTGAGAGCTATATCAGACGGAGCAAGTAAGAGTGCACCATCAGGATCGGGGATGGAAGCACTATTTTTTCCGGGTAATTCCTCAAGTTCCATAGCAAAAGAACCCATAATCTGAAAAGCCTTAACCCAACGGCGTGTTGTGTCGGTTCCGCAAGCATATAGATTACCTGAGCGGTCAGTGGTAATACCATAAGGCGTCCAATATAACCAGGATAGGTCCGAAGCAACATCGGCTACCCGCTGTCCACTATATCCTATCGGTTCCGTTTGTGTTCCTCCTGTCCAAACCGCTATACCTCCATGGGCACCTGTAGAATCACTACTTCTTGACGTGTAAAATGGAGTGGTCGAATCATTGTAATCAGCACCGGGTATTACAGCAACATCACGAATTGGACTCAATCCCGTTCCATCATGACCGCCCGGTTCAACTGGATGCATATCAAGAGGCAGAATAGGCACCCAGCCGCCTCTAACAGTAGCAGTATCGGTAAAATTATAAACTCTAATAGAAGTCATATAAGATAATCCGCTGTAGATAAATTTGTCCTTTGTAGCGGAAAGTCCGAGTACCCAGGTTCCATAGCCTGATCCAGAAAAATCATTTCTATTATCAGGATTACCATCAAGGTATTCATACATGATTGCAGTTGATGGCCATGGAGTACCAGGTATTCTTGCCACAACATAAATCGAGTCGCCGATGGTAGTAATCCCACGGGTAGATTCAATATTCAAGTCAGATGAGAAATCCACAACCAGTGTAAATTCCGTATCATTTGGAGCAGCTTTAAATAGAGCATTTTTGGCAGTTGCGGAGATAGCAGAACTTGAGATAACCCAGAGGTTATTAAGACGATCGGTGGCGCATAGATAAGGTGAAATTAATGAGTCTGCTAATGGAAATTTAATATCTTGTCCGGGTTGATAAACCCAGGGCTCCTGAGCATGCAAAGAGATTGAAAAAAGGTTCAGTGATAACACTGCTAAAGTAAGTATAGTAGCAAATTTTTGCTTCACAACTATTTCCTCCTCTTTTTTGTTAATGTCAATTTTGTTTTATTTAAAAGTACTAATCTATCCCTGTGTCATACTTTAAAACGGATAGATTCTATTTACGGGCATTTCAAACCAATCATGCAAAACCATACCAATGGCTCCTTTCAGGACAGCTTCATCTTTTAGTTTGCTGGCACAAATCTGTACCGCCTCAGCGGGGGTATGAAGAATATCTTTATGTACATTTTGTTGCACCAGTTTTAAAAGCATTGGGCATTTCTCAATAATTTGTCCACAAAGAATAATCATTTCCGGATTCACAGTATTCAGCAAATTAATACATACTATCCCGATCAAAGCACCCATCTCTTCTAAAAGGCTACAGGCAAGTTTATCCCCTGATTCCGCTGCCTTGCCAATGCTATTAATTGTAATTGGGTTGTTCTTCGAAAGAGTTGATTCGTAACCTTTTTGAATAGCCCTTTCTGCGGCTTTAATCAAAACCGGTTCGGAAATAATTTCTCCAAAATCTCTTTGATTATCAAAAAGCAGGGAGAATTTCCTTTTAGACTTTAACCAATAGCCCAACTCATTGTATCCAATTTCGCCTGCGCTTCCTGTTATTCCCCGCATGAGTTTACCATCAATTACAATTCCTGCACCAATGCCTTCGCCAATCCACAGACAGACTAAATTATTAACATTTTTTCCACTTCCGTAAAAACGTTCACCAATACTGAGTGCTTTGACATCATTTTCTACGTATGTTGGAAATTCGAGGCGATTTTCAAAAATATCACGAATTGAAAAGTCGTCCCAACCCTGTAATGTGTCAGCGACTTTTAGACTACCTTTGTTATAGTCAATTAGGCCGGGAATTCCAATAGCAACACCCCATTTTTTTGTATCATTTACCTCCGATAGATTAAGAATATTCTCAATTTGATTAAATATTTTGTCAAGGATAAATTCGGTTAAACTACCAATGGGGTAAGTTATTTTATATTTTCTAATAATTTGAGAGTCAAGATTGGCTAAAGCAATGTTTGTAAAACTACGTTTAATTTCGATACCAATTACAGCACCTGCGAAGAAATTTAGTTTTAAGAGAATGGGTTTTTTCCCTCCTTTGAAAGAAGATTTACCCTTGCCAACCTCTTGTAGAAAACCATTCTCGATAAGGCGATAGGTAATCTCGGAAATGGTTGGTTTTGAAATTTTAGTTTTTTTAGAGATATCAATTCGTGAAATAGGTCCTTCCTCTTTGACAAGACGAAGAACTTTAAGTTCGTTGAATTCTTTGATAAGTTTGAAGTTGCTTTTTGGTGAATTAAACATTATATTTAGTATGTAATATTTACAAACTAAATTAAGAAATGATTCGTTTTATGTCAAGTTTTTTTTAATCCCACCAATACTGATGAAAAAAAAGTGACAACTATTTGATACACGAGGACAGCACAGAATGAGGATAGCAAAATATTCACCAAAAGATATCCTGGCTCTCGTGGTCTTAATGCACAGAACATCTTCGGGGATTAAAAACTATATTAAAAA
>JBDRQG010000458.1:0-3145 GCA_043826475.1 bacterium | reverse complement strand
CGCACAAATCCTTGAAAATGCCGGGGTCAAAGCCCTGACGATTCATCCCAGAACTGCCTCGGATGGTTATCGTAACACCGCCGACTGGAACATGATCGCAGAAATTAAGAATATGCTCTCCATCCCGGTAATTGGCAATGGTGATATCAAAGTTCCCGAAGATGCTTTGCGGATGAAAGAATCAACCGCCTGCGACGCTGTAATGATTGGCCGGGCAGCAATCGGTAATCCATGGATATTTGAACAGGTAAATCATCTCTTTGAAGGACATACCAACTATCACGAACCGGACTTATCAGAAAAACTTGATATGTGTATTCACCATATCACTCGTGAAAAACAATATGCGGATGACGACCATGTTAATCGCATTATGAATAAATATTATCGCCATTATATCCACGGATTTCCGAATGCCTCCGAAATCCGGAATCAACTGGTCAACTCAAAATCACTGGATGATACGATTAATATGCTCCAGAGATTGAGGCTAGAAAATCCACATTCGTTAGAGTAAAACCTGACTTATATAATTATTTAACCAGTAGGCACTTTCTAATTTCTTGAAAATCTCCTGCCTGGATTTTATACAGATAAACTCCTGACGGCTGGTTTGAAGCATCCCAAACAACAGAATACCTACCGGCATTTTGTTTTGCGTTTATCAATGTCTGTATCAGGTATCCATTTAAATTATAGATTGATAATTGAACGGTTGACTCCCTTGGAAGATCATATCTGAGGGTCGTAGAAGGGTTAAACGGATTAGGGTAGTTCTGAAATAATGAAAACTCAGAGGGCAATTCTAACGATTCATTAATGCCCACCTGTGGGATAACAATCTCAACCATTTCAGATAATTGACTCTCGTTACCATGAATATCGATTGCGGATACTCTATAATAATAAGTCTGACCTGGTTCGACTTTTGTATCCTTACATGTATTATTTACAATTTCCTCTATCAGATATGGATCAGCCGGATCAAAATCCGGTTCCTGACTACGGTATATTCTGAAAAAATTAAAATCTTCATCAAAGGATTGATCCCAACCGAGTTCTACGGTATTGCCTTCGGTAATACTAGCGATCAGTCCCTCAGGAATATTTGGTATAATATTGTCGATTGAATATCCCGAATCAATTTCCGATGTATAAAAAATACTTGGGTCTATGGTATGTGCCGTAACCTTAAATTTGCTCCAATAAATTCCATCGATTGATAGATCATGAAAAGTATGAGCCAGGTATGTATAATGCTCTTCCTGAATTGCCGGAACATTTCCAAGTGATACCCATTCCCCTTCAGGATTTTCCTCCCAGACTCCATATTGAGTAATCCTTCCGGTATCAAGAGGACTGGCGTACCAATTCACATAGACCCAGGCTCCTTGATCTTCTGGCACATCAATTATTGAAGAAATTTGAAACCTATTTTGCCAATCTCCGATTTGGTACAAAGAATCGATCTGCTCCACATTTAATGCATTGTTCCAAATTCCAATATCGTCAATTTTTCCATTAAAATTATATGGATATCCATCCACATCAGCACCGATAAATAATTTTTCACTTATTTCACTGTTAGGTTGAGGGAAGTTTTCTTCAAAAGTATCGATTTTGCCGTCAATATATGTCTTAATTAACATATCATCTTTTGAATAAACCCAAGCAATATGAGTCCACCGGTTCAAAGGAATTACCCTGTCTCCAACTGAAAGAGGATCTCTTCCTCCGCTTAGTATAAAAAATGGTTTCCCGATACCTAATTCATGCTGACTACCGGTAATAGTGATAATGTAACCACTGTAATTTACCACCTTAATCCGCTTGGAAAGAATCGAACTATGGTAACTTGAATTTCGGGTATAAGGATTAACCCAAAACTCAATAGTGTAGTCTGTATCGTTCAGACGTAGTTGAGGTGTGTCTTCAATTTCAATATAATTATCCATACCATTAAATTCGTATGCACAACTTTCATTCCCAAATCGATCCGTTGTCAGTGTTGCTCCGATGACATCACCATGATTCTGATTCCCACTTTCATCGTTGGCATTACCATTAAAGGGGTAATAAGCCAAGAGTTCAGGCTCCTCTTCCACCGGCCACCAGCCACCTCGATGATAAAGAGAATCTATCGCCGCGTCTGAAAGAGAATAATTATATAAACAAATATCATCTAAAATGGTATTAGCATAATTTGGGACATTGGTAGTCGAATTCACGAATCGTCCAATATTACCAGAACCGTCGGTATCATACTCCATAGAAGACGCATATCCATCATAATGACCACCATCATTCTGACCATTCACAAAAATTTCGATTTCATCAGTATTTTTAAATATTGTAACAATATGATACCAGTTATTCAGAAATAGAACAGTATCACCCTGTTTGGACCTTCTGCTGTAAGGACCAATGGTTCCACCATTACCATAATTTGTTGTGACTTTTCCACTGTCATGAACAAATAACAAGACCCCATAATATCGTGCATTACCTGTACAATTAAGAAATATACCAACTGGAATATTTAAAGATTTAATGTTTACCCAGGTTGAAATTGATATCGGAAATTCTGGTTTAAGTATAGTTGAATTTCCACAATCGATATAATCATCAACGCCATCAAAATAATAGGCACTATTCCCGTTCCCAAATCGATCAGCCGTCAGTGTTGCTCCAATTACTTCACCGTGATTCTGATTCCCACTCTCATCATTTGCATTACCATTGAAGGGATAACTCGCAACTATTCCTTCATTTGAATACGTGATTACGCAAAGCAATAAAATGGTTAACAGCGCAAATGTGTTTTTCATCGGGATCCTCTCATTTTATTGACTAATTTATTATTCACTGGCAAAATTCTATCTCGAGTACCTTATAAATAATAGATAGATTGACAGAATAAGATTCGGCAGATATTCGAATTCACCAACCATTTGAGTAAATGTATATTCAAAAAATTGGAAATGCAACTAGTGTCATGTCATGTTTGTAATGACGCATAATATGTTGTATATTACTCCATCAAACAAAAGATGGAGTAACAATGAAGAAGTACAAAGTGACATTGACCAATGAGGAAAGGCAAGAATTAAGTTCAATAATCCAAAAAGGGAAGCATCGCTCACAG
>JBDRQG010000457.1:0-7895 GCA_043826475.1 bacterium | reverse complement strand
TTCTTCCAACAATCTCACGGATGATAATTTGAATGACTTGTCATATTGACGTCGTTTCTCTTGCATCAATGAACACCTCCTTAAGCATTATTATTATACCTCATGCTTAATTCTGTGTCCACTCTTTCGGGGGAACCTCAGTTTTGACCTACTTCTTCGGTATCACCAAACTCACCACCGGATTGACTACCAACGATACCATCATCCCGATTGTTCCGGCTTCCGGGGAAGGGGTTCCGGTTAAATAAAGATACAAACAGGTTCCCAAGCCTAAAATCGAAGATGCGATGGCTCCGATCTTGTGGCATTGCTTGGTAAATAATCCCCAGATAAATGGTCCCAGAAAGACCGCCCCGATAGCTCCCCATGAAATACCCAAAATGCTGACAATTGTCGATGGTTTGTAATAGGCAAATATTACGGATAACAACACAAAGAAGGCACTGCAAACGCGCATCAGCAGAGTAAGTTTATTATCGGAGACTTTGGGATTGATAAATCCGGCATAGATATCTTTGGCCACTGAGGAACTTGAGATTAACACCAATGCCGCCAAAGTTGACATTGAAGCAGATAAAATTAATAATAAAATTACAACCGATAATGCGTCAGGGATAATGTTACTGAGTAGCTCAGGCATCAAAGCATCGAATACGGGTGCACCTGTATCTGTAAAAGCAGAAGGGGCATTGGTTGGGTTCAGGAAGACTCTCGTTGTGGCTCCGGTAAAATAGCCGACACCTCCTATGAGAAAGGCAAAAAAGGTCGAGGCGATCATCCCGATTTTAATAGAGCGGTTATCTTTGATGGCGTAAAACTTCTGCACCAATTGCGGCATGGCAAAAGGAGCCACACTCGTTAAAAAGACCAGCGAGAACAACGGCCACCAACCCGGGGGGCCGACAATATCGGTTAGTTTTGGATTTATATTTGTAAGAGTTTGAGTGATATTTGCAAGTCCGCCCCCCTCGGATAAAGTACTCCCCAACAAAACCAGAACCCCAACCGCCATAATCATTCCAAAAAAAAGATCAATCATGGTCATCGATTTGTATCCCCCTAATACGAGATACAAAGCGGTAAACATGCCCATTGAAACCAGAGCCAGCGTGTAATCAATGCCGAATGTCGATTTGAAGAGATAAGATAAGCCCATAAAGACAGCGGCAGAATAGGGAATAAAGAAGATAAATACCGCAATAGCGCTGAATATTTTCAAAAATTTGCTGTCATAGCGTTTTTCAAAATATTCAGCCATAGTGCTGACCTTATAATCGACCGACATCTTTTTGATTCTGGCCCCCAATAACCACCAGACTCCCAGAACGCCTACTAACGCATTTCCAACCGCGATCCATAAACCGGAATAACCAAATCCCCAGCCGATTTTACCGGCAAAGCCGATAAATAATACCGCCGAAAAATAGGCCGTTCCATAGGTAAAGGCGCTCATCCAGGGACCTACATTCCCACCCCCCAGAAAGAAATCCGAGAAAGACTTTGTCTTTTTAAGTCCCATGATGCCAACTATTATAATCATCAGGGCATAAGCAGAAATGACGGCTATTTTTACAAACATAGTTTGAGTTCTTTCTATAAAGTTAATATGAACATTTAAGATCAGAAAGTAGTCAACTCAACCCATTTACACAAGGGCAAATCAATCCCATACTTGCTGTAAGGATAGGAATCCTGACAGCGCACCAAATAATATCAAAGCACTTTACATATGATGTTTTCCGATTATATTACTTAACTGCATGATAATACAGGAAATGTGCTTAAGGATATGAGGTCAGTGAAACAACCTTGATTTCGAAGATAAAATTACTCATCGCCGATGACCAATCTCTCTGCCGTGAAGGGTTGGTAAGTCTTTTCTCAAAAGAACCCGGTATTGAAGTTGTCGGCGAGGCAAAAGATGGGGTAGAGGCAATCGAATTGGCTGCTGGCTTGAGCCCGGATGTTGTAATTGTAACGGCTTTGCTTGATAAACTTGATGGAGTTTCAGTAACAATCCGGGTCAATAAACTTCCTACCTGTCCTCAGGTTATATTTCTTTCCCACATTCATAACGAAACCCAGATTCGTGATGCCTTTGAAGCTGGAGCCAAAGCTTTTTTGCTGAAATCCTGTGATTTTAAAGAGCTCAGTTTTGCTGTTACCAAAGTTGCCCGAGGTGATTTCTATCTGACCGGACCGGCCGGGCAAGAGCTTGTGACCGATTATGTTAAACATGCCGTTGATTCACGGAAACCCGGGGGAGTGATGACTCAGAGGGAACGTCAATTGGCAAAGTTGCTCGCTGATGGTTATTCCACCAAAGAGGCGGCTGAATTTATGAATATATCTCCTAAAACAGCAGAAACACACCGGGCATCAATTATGAAAAAATTAGGAGCTAAAAATGTGACTGATATTGTCAAATATTGTATCCGAAATTGTTTGCTTGAGCCTTAATCCAAATTTTTTCATCAATTTTAATCAATAAATCCAAAAATACATAGTATTCCCTCGAAATAGGGGGAAACCCTGTATTGTCTTATATTGTAAATCCGGCTTAATTTCAATGAATTATGAAGATAGTCTATAGTAACCATATTAATAAAGGAGTTTGACATGAGTTATGTTGATGAACTGATGGATCAGGTAAAAGCTAAAAACCCGGCTCAGCCGGAATTTCACCAGGCGGTTCAGGAAGTAGCTGAATCACTGGAATTAGTCTTGGAAAAACATCCCGAATATCGCAATGCCAAGATTTTGGAAAGAATTATTGAACCGGAGCGGGTGATGATGTTCCGTGTGCCGTGGATAGACGATCAGGGTGAAGTCCAGGTTAACCGTGGTTTCCGCATTGAAATGAACTCGGCCATCGGACCTTACAAAGGCGGTCTTCGTTTCCATCCGTCTGTTAACCTCGGTATTTTAAAATTCCTCGCCTTTGAGCAGGTTTTCAAAAATGCTCTGACCACGCTGCCGATGGGCGGTGGCAAAGGTGGTTCCGATTTTGATCCCAAAGGTAAAAGTGACAATGAAGTAATGCGTTTCTGCCAGTCCTTTATGACAGAACTGCAGCGCCACATCGGTCCCGATACTGATGTACCGGCTGGTGATATTGGTGTTGGCGGTCGTGAAATTGGTTTTATGTTTGGACAATATAAAAGAATCCGCAATGAATTCACCGGTGTTCTGACCGGTAAAGGTCTCAACTGGGGTGGTTCATTGATTCGTCCGGAAGCAACCGGCTACGGCGCTGTCTATTTTGCTGTCGAAATGTTAGCTACCCGCAATGAAACCATGAAAGGTAAAACCTGTCTCGTCTCCGGTTCAGGCAATGTGGCTCAGTACACTATCGAGAAGATACTGCAGCTTGGCGGTAAAGTAGTTACCATGTCCGATTCCGGTGGTTTTATATATGATCCCGATGGAATTGATAAAGACAAGCTGAATTTTGTTATGGATCTGAAAAACGTCCGTCGTGGTCGTATTTCCGAGTACACTAAAAAATATGCAAAGGCAAAATATACTCCGGTCGATCCGTCAATGCATCACAATCCTCTCTGGGATATCAAGGCTGAATGTGCTTTCCCATCTGCGACTCAGAATGAAATCAACACTAAAGATGCTGACAATCTGCTTAAACAGGGTGTTTATGTCATCTCAGAAGGAGCTAACATGCCTTCTGTTCCTGATGCAGTTGAGAAATTTGTAGCTGCCAAAATCCTTTATGGTCCCGGTAAAGCAGCAAATGCCGGTGGTGTTGCGGTTTCAGGTCTGGAAATGAGCCAGAACAGCATGCGTTTAAGCTGGAGTCGTGAGGAAGTTGACAATCGGCTGAACGGCATTATGAAAGCTATCCATAAAGCTTGTGTCGAGGCTGCTGCAGCTTACGGTACTCCAGGTAACTATGTCAATGGCGCCAATATCGCCGGTTTCCTTAAAGTCGCCAATGCTATGATGGATCAGGGTGTTGTCTAATTTTTTGAAATGCGACTCTATATATATATTGCGAGTGGTTTTAACACCACTCGCTTTTTTAATTTGATAAATTTTATTAGAACTTTGACTATTATAAATCTATAGTATATTATAAGAACTTAGGCATCTTTGAATATGATTGCCGGAGATATAAATGAAGGGTTTTACCAAAACTTTATTTGAACAGGGATACGGCAGCCGCTTTTATCGGTTTCAGGATCTGATGCGCCATCGAGTGCACAATATCTTATTGGTCTCCAGCCTGTATGACTCTTTTATCCTCGAAGAAGATGGTCGTTTTGATGAACGCCTCATCATGGAATACGCCGAGCTTAATCTGGTTCATATGCCGCGAATTACAAGAGCATCAACCGGCACCCAGGCTCTTGAGATGATCAATGATCAGGATGAGTTCGATTTAATAATTGCAACCATGCACCTTGGTGATATGCATGCGGTTGAATTTGCCCATGAAATTAAGAAAAATAATTCGGGAGTTCCAATTGTCCTGTTAACCTATGATTACCGAGAATTAAAAGATCTGCTTAAAAGCCACAGCATTTCTGATTTTGAAAAAATATTTCTCTGGCAGGGTGATTTCAGAATCCTCCTTGCAATTGTAAAACTTATCGAAGACCGCATGAATCTCGATCATGATACGGAACTGGTCGGAGTGCAGTCTATTATTCTGATCGAAGACAATGTCCGTTTCTACTCCTCCTATCTGCCAAACATCTATGCAGAGCTAATGAGACACTCTCAGTCGGTTCTTTCGGAAGGTGTAAATCTGTCGCATCGTATTATGAGAATGAGGGCTCGCCCCAAGATTCTACTGTGCGAAAACTATGAGGAAGCCTGGGAGTTATTTAATAAATACCATGAAAATATTTTGGGCATCATTTCAGATATAGAATTTCCGCGCAACGGTGTTAAAGATCCCAGAGCTGGGATTGAGTTTTTGAAAAATGTAAGGTTAATACATCCGGATATTCCTATTCTTCTTCAATCAGGCGATCCGGCAATAAAGGATCTGGCCAATAAGCATGAAGTTCAATTCCTGAGAAAAAACTCTCCCCGTTTTATCAATAAATTGCGGCAGTTTATGGTTAAGCATCTCAGTTTCGGTGATTTTGTTTTCAGAATGCCGGATGGAACGGAAGTTGCTCGGGTCTCGGATTTGAAAAATTTAGAAAGAAAATTGCACGAAATACCTGATGAATGCCTGTTGTACCATGCCAGCCGAAATCATTTTTCTACCTGGTTAAAAGCCCGTACCGAATTTTATCTTGCTCATAAATTACGTCCTCGTTCAGTTAAAGAATATTCTTCAGTCGATGAGTTAAGGAATTATCTTATCAATGCCCTAAAAGAATTCAGAACCAGGCTGCAAAAAGGTATCATTGTCGATTTCGATTCAAATACCTTTGATGAATCAACCAGTTTCGCCCGAATCGGCGGCGGTTCATTGGGCGGAAAAGGGCGTGGCCTGGCTTTTTTTGGCACCCTCATTGATATGTATGAAATAGCTGATAAATATAATGGAATTAATGTTTCAGTTCCGCCGGCAATTGTATTGGGGACAAATGTCTTTGACCAATTTATGGAGCAGAGCAATCTTCTTGATTTTGCCATCCAGTGCGAGGATGATAATGAAATTAAGGAAAAATTTATTGATTCTCCGATGCCGCACAATATTGTTGATCAGCTATCATCGGTATTGGATTTGATGAAGTATCCACTCGCGGTGAGATCCTCAAGTCTGCTTGAAGATTCCCAGCACCAGCCTTTCGCGGGTGTCTATCTTACCTGTATGCTGCCTAACTCTCATGAAATGAAACAAGTCCGGCTGGAAGAACTGCTCAAAGCAATTAAACTTGTTTATGCTTCAACTTTTTCCAGATCAGCCAAAAGGTATATTCAGGCAACTCCATATAGGCTTGAAGAAGAAAAGATGGCGGTAATAATTCAAAAACTGGTCGGTTCCCATCATTATGATCGCTTCTATCCCGATTTTGCCGGAGTCGCCAGATCGTATAATTTTTATCCCATTGCTCCAATGAAGGGTGAAGATGGTATCGCTTCGGTCGCTTTGGGTCTTGGCGCCACAGTTGTCGAGGGGGGAGCGACTATACGTTTTTGTCCCAGCTTCCCCAAACATCTGGTCCAGTTTTCATCGGTTGAGGATACTCTGAAATATTCTCAAAAAGAATTTTATGCTCTTGAAATCAGCAGTAATCACGGCTTGACTAATTATGAACATGAATCGGCAATTACCAAATTCGATCTGGCAACAGCGGAGAAGGATAATACTTTAGGTGCTGTTGGATCTACTTACTCAATTGAAAATCATTCTATATATGACGGCGTATCCCGCAAAGGGGTTCGCATTGTAAGTTTTGCACCAATTCTAAAAAATAATCTGTTTCCTTTACCAGTAATTCTTGAAGACATGCTGGAACTTGGACGAAACAGCATGAGCGCAGCCGTAGAAATTGAGTTTGCCGCCAATATCTCTGTTAAAAAAGGAGAACCAAAAGAATTTAGGGTAGTGCAGATGCGACCGATGGTAATTCGTTCTGAATGGGAACAGGTTTCTACTGAAGGGCTTGAGAAGAAAGATCTTCTCTGTGAAAGCCGGCAGATTTTGGGGAACGGGATTTATTATGACATTCACCATATAGTCGTTGTGGATTTTAATAAGTTTGAACGGGCGAATACGCCAAAAATTGCTCAGGAAATTGGAATTATCAACCACCAGTTTCTCACTAATAATATTCCGTATATTTTAATTGGGCTGGGACGCTGGGGATCTTCTGATCCATGGCTGGGTATCCCCGTTAAATGGGATCAGATTTCCGGAGCCAAAGTTATCGTAGAAGCCGGTTTTAAAGATATGAAAGTTACACCTTCTCAGGGAACGCATTTTTTCCAGAATCTGGCATCGATGGAAATTGGCTATTTCACCATAGAAGCCGGTGATGACGGCGGCTTTGTTGACTGGAATTGGCTGGAAAAACAGATAACAGAAAAACGCTACCGATTTACTCGAATGATAAAATTCCAAAACCCGGTTCAGGTAAAAATGAATGGCCGCAATAATCATGGTGTAATCATCAAGCCCGAACAGCCTGAATTTGAACTGAAAAAATCGTCGTCATAAGCATAATCGATTCCGATGCGTTAAATTTAATAAGTTTTATTCATGATAAAAATTTTGTATCTTGATATGTTTACTAATATCCAATTTGGGAAATTATTATGGCTGGCGAAGATCAAAATATTTCACCTGGAAATCATCGTGATGCAATTACACCCGGAACAGTAATCCAACATTACAGGATTGTAAGTAAAATCGGCGCCGGAGGAATGGGGGAAGTTTATCTTGCCGATGATACCAGGCTCAATAGAAAAGTCGCCCTTAAATTCTTACCTTCAAAATATTCTTCAGATATGGAATTAATCGCTCGATTTAAGCGCGAAGCTCAGGCGGCGGCAGCACTTAATCACCCTAATATAGTAACGATTTATGAGGTGGGTGAATATAATAATCTTCCGTTTTTTGTAATGGAACATGTCGAGGGGCATTCGTTAGATGATTTAATTGAAAATGACAACCTGGATTTTGATGAAATTATTAACATTGCTGTCCAGTTATGCGAGGGATTGTCAAAGGCGCACAGATTGGGAATTACACACAGGGATATTAAGTCTTCGAATATAATTATTGATTCCGATAACCGAGCCAGGATTCTTGATTTTGGTCTGGCTGTAGCGCAGAAAGTAACGAAACTTACCACCGGTTCGGCTACTCTGGGTACACTGAGCTATATGTCGCCGGAACAAGCTAGTGGCAAGGAGGTAACCAGTCAATCTGATTTGTGGTCGCTGGGAGTTGTCTTATATGAAATGCTGACCGG
>JBDRQG010000456.1:0-2250 GCA_043826475.1 bacterium | reverse complement strand
GGGAGTATTTCATTCCCGGTGATTTTTATTTTTCAGAGGCAGACAGTTACAACTGGTTTAGGTTTGAATTGATGTATAAGATATAATTTGCCTAAATAATTGGTGGAATTAATATCCCCTTGCAAATAACAGACTTTTATTTATATTATTAATGATATAACAAGGGATTTATTATATGACTTCAATTGAATCCATAATTAATCGGCAGTTTCTGCTGTGGGAAAAAAACCGGCAGGAGAGTACAGCATCGCCGGAACAAAAACCTCTCCCCCCCCCGATTGTGACCATCTCCCGCCAGTCCGGATCGCGCGGCTCATACTTTGCCTCGCGTCTGGCCCAAAAGCTCGACTACCAGCGTATTCATCGCGAGATAGTTGATTCCATCTGTGCTTCATCCGGCTATCGCAAACGGATTATTGATGCCCTCGATGAAAAATATCATTCCCAGCTTGATACTCTGGTAGATTCTCTGGTAACCGGACAGACAGTTGATAATTCTGATTTCTCGCGGCATCTTTTTAAAGTTATTTTATCAATGTCAGAGCTAGGCGGGGTTGTTCTGGTCGGACGGGGCGGCTCTTTTATTCTCGGCCCCTTAAAAGGTTTTCATATTCGGGTAGTTGCCCCCTATAAAAAGCGGATTGAAAATCTAATCGCTTACAAAAACATCACTGAGCAGGAGGCCGTAGAATACATTGCCCAATCCGATTCCCAGCGAGGTGAGTATATCCGTAAGCTGTTTGGTGCTGATATCGATGATCCCTGTCGGTATGATCTGGTTATAAATACCTGCCATCTCGATGTGGAAGAGCTTGTTGACTGCACGATGGAAGCTATCAAAACCAAGATGAACAAGCTGTCGCATCAGGAATAGCTTTAGTTTTCTCGGTCGATACTCTTGTGGTTTCGACAATTGTAACTGGAAGACACATTCAAAAATAAAATTAGTAGGTAGCTTTATTGTGAAAAAGAAAGGTTTTCTTAACCAGTCTTATATAAGATTAAAAGTTTTAATACTACTTCTTTCTATTTCATTATTTGTTTCAACCGAAACTAACAGTGAAAATTATTCTGATGCAATACCAGGTGTTATAGGATTTAAAACAGATCGATCAATGCTCCTAATTCCTCAAGAATTAGTGGGTGTAATTTTTGACACAATCGCAAACAAGGATTTAAATGACACTGCCTACAATTGGAGGATGATTGGTAATCTACTTGTTGATAGTGTAATGAATTTTGGTACTGACTCAAATAGATATATATCAAATGTAGTTATTGATTCAACTCAAATAGAGGGTGTAAGATTCTTTTCAGCAGAGTTGCAGAGCGTATTAGAGAAAATTAATCCGATTATGCTGCGACGTCGATCTCCCAGGTCTAGCTTTGATACATCACCGAGATGGGATAAGTATAGAAAAAGATGGTATAATCCTCAAGACCTATCGGTCTTCTTCAGGATGACATTCTCAGATACACTTCCAATTGAAAAAGTAGTTGACTGGCTTAGACAGGTACCGGGTGTCGAAGAAGTTGCACCTTTGCAATTTCCAATGCCTCGTGAAAGCGATGATTGAAATGAGATTGGGCAGTACCTCATTTTTTTTTACATAATCAATTCTTGAAGGCAGAACCGATAAATGGTAAATGGTTTTGCCCTACTGTAGAGCTAATACTATTCAAATTTCTCACCCAGCCACTTCTTGATCTTCTCCCCGATCTGATCACGGACTTTTCTGAAAAAATCTAATTTCTCTTCTTCAGTCCCTTCGGCATAATGAGGATCTTCAAAGGGCCAGTGCAGTCTATTCCCGCCACCCGGAAAGACAGGGCATTTTTCAGCGGCATTATCGCAGACAGTAATGATATAATCGAATGAATCGTTTAAATACTCGGAAAGTGAAGTCGACTTATGCCCGGAGATATCAATTCCGATCTCTTGCATCACTTTTATAGCGGTTGGATTGACCTGCGATGGGTCGAGTCCGGCTGATTTAACCACGACATCTTCTTTTCCATATTCCCTGAAAAAACCTTCGGCCATCTGTGAACGGCAGGAATTACCGGTGCATAGTACTAATATATTCATTTTGCTCATTTGTTATCCCTGTTTAAACATTGTTTGCGTTTTCAAACATACCTTGACCAGCATCAGCATAACCGGCACTTCAATTAAAACTCCGACTACGGTAGCCATCGCAGCCCCCGAGCCTAAACCGAACAAAACGACCGCAGTGGCAATCGCTACTT
>JBDRQG010000455.1:0-14202 GCA_043826475.1 bacterium | reverse complement strand
ATAAATGCGGGGTGACGTAGCCACCTTTACCGCAAAGCGTTGTATCTTTTTTTATATTAATTTGGGGTGGCCCATAGCTTGCTATGGGATATACTGAAGATTGAATTAAATAGAAATATTAATATATAATAAAACCCACACGGGTACCACACAGCTTGCTGTGTGTCCTTTCGATTGATAGATCCCTCAGCAAGCTGAGGGGCACCCAGTTCTGCTAAGAATACAGAATTATTTCCAAAAATATTCACGTCTTCTGGTATCCCAAAATTAAAACAAGGGATCATCGACTATGAAGAAATTGAAAGAATATTACTAACTCAATAATTTTGTAATCTGTATATTTATCTTTGTAAGTAGAAACACTTGTGGTTTCCACAGTTCATCATGGTTTCCGAATTATGGCGGGTCTGAAGACAGACCCACCCTACTCTAATACAACTTTTCCCGCTTTGACAAGAAGGCATACAGTGCTTTATCAAAGGGAGTAGCGGTATCAATTGGATGGTAATCGATATTGGCCTGGCGGTAGGATAAGATTGTTGTAGGGAAGGTTCGTCTTCGAACTATATTTTAAAATTAGTGTCAAAAGATAAGAACAAAATCGTTTTCTATGTTTTTAGTGAACCCCACAATATGAAAGATATACCTTTTGATAATTATGAAGAGCTTAAACTTGAGAAGTCATATCATTTGAGATTAATCGCATATGATATTAAGTCAGAGTTGAATTTTATGAGCGGTTATATAACCGGATACAGAATTGAACATGAATTAATTTGGGAGGAGGGTAAATTATATCCAAAAGCATATTATTCACCAGACATATATTCCAATTATGTTCGGATAAATAGTGAATAAAAACCGCCAACTAACAGGCACGGGGGTCTATCCCTACAAAAAAATGTAATACTTTAATTTTTGTTGATTATTAACAATTCACTCAACAATCATATCCTATGGCAAGGATACAGAAACCACCGGCCGGAAGGCTTATAATTTCGATTATCTATTCCTCGATGGATGCTCTCGCGGATTCCCTCAAGGCACTGGAACGCAAGTTTTCCCGGGTGGAATGCGAAACTATAGAAATCCCCTGCAGCTCCAAAGATCGCTACCGCGAGGAGATGGGCGATAACCTTCAACGGCGAATCTTCTCTTTCGAAAAACCGGTCAATCGCGATACTCTCCCCGATATCAAAAACGCCTGCGCCAATATTGAGCCGATGTTTGCCGATTGTATCCGTGATTTTAATTTCCGGACCGTAAATATCGATCCCGGCATCCTTACCCCGGATAAGCTGGTGATGGCCTCGCACCGGGAATATAATCATCGGATCTACCTTCGGGACGGTGTTTTTGCCCAGATTGAGCTTATTTATTCAGGCGGGCAGTACATGCAGCTCCCCTGGACCAATCCCGATTTCTGCGATCCCGAAGCAATTGACCTCTTTTACCGGGTACGCGGCAGTTTTGAGCTGGTTGACGACAAATACGAAATCTCTTACGGTAATTCCGGCGAAACCGGACTGGTTTACTAAAATAATCCCCCTCCTTTTCAGTTAAAACTTTATTTCCTGCATAATTTTCCTATGCTTTATTGTGTAAAGGCTAAACTGTGTAATATGCACGCCCGGCGTGTATAACATTTAGATAAACGACTCAATTTGTTTAAAGGATTGACATGGATAAATTTGTCATAAAAGGGAACCGCGTGCTTGAAGGAAAAGTCAAAATCGAGGGTTCCAAAAACGCCGCCCTGCCTATTATCTTTGGTACGCTTTTAATAACCAAAGGTGAAACCGTTCTTAAAAATGTCCCCCCTCTCAGAGACATCTATACCACCATCAAAGTGATGGAATATCTCGGCGCCAAAATTTCTTATGATGAAAAAGAACATGTCATGACTATCAACGCCGAAAATATAAATCAGAACACCGCCCCGTATGAACTCATGCGACAGATGCGAGCCTCGTTTTTAGCTCTGGGACCAATTCTTGTCAGAATGGGTGAAGCGCGAGTCTCTTTACCGGGAGGATGTGTCCTTGGAGCACGGCCGGTCAATTTCCATATCACCGGGTTCAGCGCCCTTGGAGCGGAAATTGAGGAAAAGGGTGGTTTTGTAATTGCCAAAGGAAAACCCCTCAAGGGGGGATCGATCTATTTTGATCGCCCATCACATACCGGAACAGAAAATCTGTTATATGGTGCCGTTATGGCCAAAGGGGAAACCCGTATTGCCAACGCCGCCTGTGATCCTGAAGTTGTCGATGTGGCCAATTTTCTCAACAAAGCCGGTGCAAAGATACACGGCGCCGGAACGCCTAATATTGTTGTAGAACCGGTTAAATCTTTAAACAATATTGAATATTCTGTCTGCGGTGACAGACTTGTTGCAGGTACATATCTGATGGCTGGAGCTATTACCGGAGGAAAAGTTACCGTAACCGGCTGTAATGCTGATGATCTGACTATTGTTTTCCATAAATTAACCGAAATGGGCTGCGAAATTTCACAGAATAAATCCAGCATTTCAATTAATGCCCCTAAAAAATTAAACCCGATATCAGTGACAACTTTCCCATATCCCGGTTTTCCTACCGATCTGCAAGCTTGCATCATGGCCTGTACCTGCAAATCTTCGGGAACATCTCATATAGTAGAGACTGTTTTTGAAGATAGGTATTCGCATACGATGGAAATGCATCGTTTGGGGGCGGATATTAAGATAACCAGCAATGAAGCTGTCATAACCGGCGTAAAAGAACTAAACGGAGCTGAAGTTATGGCGTCTGATATTAGAGCTGGAGCCGGAATTGTTCTGGCATGTCTGGCGGCTAAAGGAAAGTCCGAGGTGCTCCGGGTTTATCATATCGATCGGGGTTATTATCGGATTGAGGAAAAGTTGTCGTCATTGGGAGCCGATATAGTAAGAACAAACGATTAATAACAGGATTAATCTAATAGAACAGAAAAATTGTCATAGTAATACGGTAATTTCCCGATTGAATCGGAGAAATTTCAAATATGCATATTTAAATAATTTGAGGATGTAATAGCATGAAGCAAGTTACGCTTGTTTGTATATTAATACTTATACTATTGGCCCCGATCACTAATTCACAAGAGACATACTTCGGTAAAAATAAAGTAAGGTACAAAGATTTCGAGTGGAGTTTTATCCAAACCCGCCATTTTGATATCCACTTCTACGAAGATGCCTACCCGACCGCTAAATTTGCCGCAACGGTACTGGAATCCTCATATACTGAAATTACCAATGAATTGAATTATATGATTCAAAGACGCATACCCGTATTTGTATATAACTCCCAAAATGATTTCCAGCAGACTAATATAACGTCCGGCCTTATCTCTGAAGGTGTCGGCGGTTTTACTGAAGTTTTTAAAAATCGCATTGTCATTCCCTTTTCCGGTTCATATGAAGATTTCCGCCACGTACTGCATCATGAGTTAACCCATGCCGTAACTTTTGATATGCTTTACGGCAATGCTTTTAAATCCCTGGTCTCCCGACAACGCCTCTTTTCGATGCCTCTCTGGTTAGCTGAAGGTTACGCCGAATATTCCTCGCGCCATGGCTGGGATTACTGGTCCGATATGGTTGTACGTGATGCAACCATCAACGGCTATCTGGCTCCCCCCTGGGCTCTGGGCGGTTACCTGGCTTATAAAGAGGGTCAGGCGATGGTAAAATATATTGCTGATAAATACGGTGAGGAAAAATTAGGCGAGCTTCTCCGCAAAGGGAAAATTCATCTGACCATAAATAAGACATTAAAAGAGACCCTCGACATCACCGAAGAAAAATTCTGGGAAGATTTCAGCAAAGAGATGAAGCGCCGTTACTGGCCGGAAATCGCAAATCGTAAAGATCCGGACGAGATTGGCAAACAACTTACCCACGCCAGAAAAGACGGCTCTTACTTCAATGAAAAGCCAGCCTTCTCTCCCGAAGGGGATAAAATCGCTATCTTCACCGACAAATCAGATTATACTGAAATTGTACTGATTTCAGCTATCGATGGAAAGCATATTTCCAATCTGGTAAAATCCGAGAGATCCGGAGACCTGGAATCTCTGCATTCGTATGTGTCCGGCATGTCTTTTTCTCCTGATGGAGAGAGCATAACTTTCGTAGGGAAGTCCGGCGGAAAAGAATCATTGTTCTTATATAATACCAGGAAGAAAAAAACGTATCGTAAAGTAGAATTGAACTATTATAACATCCTTTCGCCTGCCTGGTCGCCCGACGGGAAAAAGATTGCCTTCTCAGCATTGGAAGGTTTCAAACGTGATCTTTTCATTTATGATATTGAAAATGATAATGTTACTCAACTTACTGATGACCGTTATGATGATGTTGATCCGAGTTGGACTGCTGACAACAGCAGGTTGATTTTTTCCTCTGATCGTCCCCACCCCCAGAATAAGCTAATTGATTTGACCAATCATCTTTATGTCGATTCCGGGGCGTATATGCCGGGTGATTTTGAATATGGCGTCTATAACTTGTTCAGTTTGAATATCTCAGAAAAAAAAGTAAATATTTTTGATGTCGGTCCCGGACAAAACAAATCACCGACTGTCTCTCCCAATGGAAACAAAGTTGCTTTTATCTCCGACCGCAGCGGAATTGATAATTTATATATCGCTTATCTGGACAGTACTAAATATTATGCCGTAACTGATATTATTTCGGGGATAAGGCATCTTTCATGGTCGCCGGATGGAAAGAATATTGCTTTTTCCGCTTTCAACAAAGGGGCTTTTGATATCTTTCTTCTTAAAGAACTTATTCCTGTTGGAAATAACAGCCAGCCGGCTCCAACCGACTATATGTTAGGCAAATATGACCTTCTTAAAAAATATCGGGGCAATGAAACATTGGAAGCCCATAAACAGAATACTGATACAAATCTAACTCATGTTGATTCGTTGCTGGAATATGAAACGTATGAAATCGATTCAAGCTTCTGGGCTAATCTCTCTGATACATCGATTGCAGACAGCACCGTAAAAGGTATTGAAGATACTACTGCCGCCAAAGATTCAGTGACTGCCAAAACCGGCATTTACGATGATGAGTATGTTTTTGTTAGTGAAAGTGAAGAGCAGGATCCGCTCGATTCCCTTTTGATACCATTCGGAGATTCTATTGATTTTTATCAACCGGTTGTAACTGAACCCCCCTCATTCGATTCAGTGCCGCCCCCGTTGTCATCAGGCGACTACCTTGTCAAAAAATACAAAACCAGATTCACACCGGATTATGTCGGCGGCGGATTCTCATACAATACTTTCTTTGGCTTAAGCGGCCTTTCATACTTTGTCTTCTCAGATTATTTAGGCAATCACCAGATCTATATCGCTACCGAGTTGGTTAATAATATTGACCAATCTTTCCTGCAAGCCTTCTATTTTTACAATAAAAGAAGGACTAATCTCGGAGCCGGGTTTTTTCATACCAAGAATTATTATCTGGATAATGCCGATCATCTCTTCTCCGATCGTTTTTACGGCTTACAGTTTGTCGCCAGCTATCCCTTCTCGACTTTCAGCCGGATCGATCTGACGGCTTCACAGTATTTTATCGATCGTCAATATCATGACAGCGATGATGACAGAGAAGACCGCAGTTCCAAAGTGTCTACCGCGGAATTGTCTTATGTGACGGATAATATCATCTGGGGGATAACCGGACCCATCAACGGCCGGAGGACAAAACTATCGGCTACCTATGGAGCCAATCTTTTTGATATTGAAGATATTGAATTTACTTCGATAGATTTTGATTATCGTAAATATTTGCATTTTGGAAAATTATTTTCGATGGCTTTCCGATTTTCAGGTGGAGCCTCTTTTGGAAACACGCCCAAACAGTACTTTCTTGGAGGAACCACTAACTGGATAGGCAATCGGACACTTGATGCCAAGGTTTATGATGTCGAGAATCTCTATTTTGCCGATGTTGTCACTCCGCTAAGAGGTTTTGATTATTATAGCCTGTCTGGCAGCAGATATGGCTTGTTTAACTGGGAATTCCGTTATCCCATGATCGATTATTTTGTCATGCGCTTTCCGCTTGCGATCGCTATTACTAATGTGACCGGGGCAATTTTTTATGACATGGGCAGCACCTGGACCGGCGATAATTTCAAATTTGGAACGACTGCCGGAGGATCACATCTTAAAGATGTAAAAGCTGGATTTGGATTCGGAATGCGCGCCAACCTCGGCTTTATACTAATTAGATATGACCTGGCCTGGTCAACCGATTACAGCAGTGTTTCGGACAAGCCTTTCTATTATTTCTCTCTCGGTGCAGACTTCTAAGGCATGACAGATGCTTTTATAGTTCGTCATCTATAATCTTAATAAAAAAAGCACGACCACTAAGATCGTGCTTTTATTAAATCCATTCACAGCAAAATTATTTCTTCTTGTGTACCGAGCAGAATTTGCTCTTACCGCTTGCATAGCGTTTGCAAGCTTTTCCATCCTTGGTTTTTGCCGTGCATTTGACTTTCTTAACTGCAACTTTTTTCTTCGGTGCAGCTTTTTTCTTCGGTGCAGCTTTCTTAGCTACAACTTTTTTCTTTGGTGCAGCTTTCTTCTTCGCTACAGCCTTTTTCTTCGGTGCAGCTTTTTTCTTCGCTGCAGCTTTTTTCTTAGGTGCTTTCTTTGCTTTGAGCATTCAGCATCCTCCCTTTAAAGTTAGAGGTCTTATTTATAAAACAATATTTAAAATGAATGTCAATAAAAAAACTTAATAAATAATCAGCATCAAACGATGATATTAATCACAAATCAGAAAATAATATCGTTAATGATGATCTTCGAGTATACTATCGTTAACAACAGCACATGCCGGTGATAATGAAATCATTCGATATGATTATTTATTATCCCTATTGTCGTTGTCTCTGCGACCGAAATTCTGTAGAGCTATCGCCATTGACAATAATTTTTCATCCGCTTTGGCAAAGATTGAATCTTTAGTGAACTTTCCATTCTTTAATCTCTTGCCGCCGGGAATTCCGGTTAATATTTCTATACCTTCGCTGATTGTCTTGATAGGATAGATGTGAAACTTCCCTTTATTCACAGCCTCAATAACATCGGGACGCAATAACAGATCCTGCACGTTCTGATGCGGTATAATCACACCCTGGCTGCCTGTAAGACCGCGGCTATTGCAGACATCGAAAAATCCTTCTATCTTTTGATTAACTCCGCCGATAGGCTGGATTTCTCCCTGCTGGTTAACCGATCCGGTTACAGCTATACCCTGATTGATAGGAATTCCGGTCAATGATGACAAAATGACATAAATTTCTGTCGATGAAGCTGAATCGCCATCAACACCGCTGTATGATTGTTCAAACGAGATCGATGCTGACATTTGCAGAGGCTTATCCTGTGCGAACATCTGGCGCAGGAAACCGCTTAATACGAGGACACCTTTGTTATGGGTTGGTCCTGAGAGATCCGATTCTCGCTCAATATTTATCACCCCGGCCCGTCCCATCGATGTACTCGCGGTTATCCGTGTCGGCCGGCCAAATGAATATTCACCTAAATTATAAACAGATAATCCATTAATCTGTCCGACTTCTTTCCCTTTGGTAGAGACCATCAGAGTATTATCATCATACATTTCCTGGATTTTATCTTCAACCAGATTTACCCGCAGGCGTTTTAATCTGACAGCTTCATAAACATCAATCCGTTCAACAGTTTTCGATTTTCTTCCCCTGGCACAATTGGAGCTTTCTCTTATTATATCAGCTATCAGTGTAAAGCGGGTTGTCAGTCTTCCCCGTTTGCCGGAAATACGCATGCCAAATTCAGCAACCGCCTGAAGGCCGCTGATATCAAAAGGAGGCAGATCTTCATTATCTATAATCTTTTTAACAAACTCAAAATAGCTCTGAAGATGCTTCTTGTCAGATTTGATTTCTGAATCGAATTCAGCCTTAATCTTAAATACTTTTTTAAAATCTTCGTCAAGCTGCCATAACAGACGATAAATTCTCGGTTCACCGATAAGAATGACTTTAACTTTTATAGGAATAGGCTCCGGTTTGATTCCTGATCCGGCCATCATATATAAAGGATCGAATCCTGTAATTTCAAATTCCCCGTTTCGAAGCGTTCGCTTGAGGTGCATCCATACTCCCGGCTCGCTCACTACATCCATGGCGTTAATAACCAGATAGCCGCCGGCAGCACTTAAAATTGAACCGGCAGTGATTCTTGTGAAATCGGTGCGCCAATAGCCAAACCTGTCAACCACGCGTTCTAGTGATCCAAACAAATTTTTGAACGAAGGTGATTTTTCTATCACGACCGGCATTGAATCACTGACCGAATTGTCGAGTATTAGATTTACGGAAAATTCTTCAAACGGTTCTCTTTTACGATAAGGCGGAGCTTCCTCTTCTCCCCGCCTCGGTTGAGCTTCGCGGAAACGTTCCAGTTCACCAAGCAGGGCTTCTTCTACTTCTTCTAAATATTGCCCCGCTTTTTCAAATGGAAAACGTTTTTTCAGTAAATTAATTTTATCAGAAATCAGAGGCGATACCATAGAATTATCAAGTTTGTCAAGAGCCTCTTCCATTTTCGTTGTAAGCTTTTTGGATTCAATCGAGGTCAAATCAAATTCACGTCGAAGACTATCCCAATTGCGGCGCAGTTCATCGAGTCGGGAGAGTGAAAACTTTCCATCCTTAGCTAACTCTTCCAGGGTTTCCATCGAGGAGGGCTCATTGTCAATCAGAGGCTGAATTTCATTGCGGGATCCAAGTCCGGACTGGATCTGCACCATTACAAAACCAGCACTGGTTAATTTTTCTTCAAAACCTCGAATCAATTCTTTTTGGCGGTTTTCGAATTCTCTGATAATTCTGCTCTGACGATCTTTGTAGTCTTCGGACATAAAAACTTTTGGAACAACCTTACGCAGTGAATTGATCAGGTAAGCCATATCCTTTTTAAAACGAACCCCATCACCGGCAGTAAAAACAAGTATACGGGGACAATCTTCATTTTTGAAATTATTGACATAGCATATGTCCTGAAGATCAGGCTTGGCTTTGCCATACTCTTTGATAAGAGATTTAACCGCTTCAACTCTTCCAGTGCCTGCTGCACCTGCAATAAAAACATTATATCCCGCACTATCTACATTAAGCCCGGTTTTCATCGATTCAATGGCCCGGCTTTGACCAATGACTCCACTGCAAGCACAAAGATCATCTGATGATTTTACACCTTTGGGAATATAATCAATTTGAAAATTCAGGTCTTTATAATCAAGCTCATGATATTTTTTTGATGATTTTTTAATCTTCGATGGCATTTATTCCTCCATTAATATCAACAATTTACCTGCAAATATAGAAAAGATAAAATTAATATGAAAGTTAAAAGGGTTGTATTAAAGAACAATAGTCTATTTCTTAAGTCCAATGATGCCAATATATTCACTCGGAAAAGAATACAATACGACTTATCAACAGCCAATATGGCATACAATTTACGCCAATAATACACTTTAAATAATCACATTCTCTTAATAATGTACAATAAATTATAAATTATTGTTAAATTTAAATATTTACTAATACTATAGCCGCCATCGAATTACGCTCCATCAATCTCATAACTATAAGAATTTCAACGCATTAGACGTGCTTGACAAGATATATTAAAACTCTATATTCAAGCCCTGTTGCTTTTTTTGCATTGCGCATGGATTGGCGGTATCGTCTAGGGGTTAGGACGGATGGTTCTCAGCCATCAAGCCGGGGTTCGATTCCCCGTACCGCTATAGACATGAAAACGCCCGTATAAATTTAATTATCCGGGCGTTATTCATTTAATTAATCCCACCAAATATAATCATCAATAATAAAGAGATTTAATTACTGCTATGCGACTGGCAGCATAACCCTGAAAGCTGCCCCCTCATTAATATTCTCTACAATTTCAATCTGACCGTTGTGATTACTTACAATAGAACTGCAGGTCATCAATCCATACCCGGTGTGATTTTTTTTAGTCGTGAAGCGTCTTTTGAAAATTTTCTCTTTAACATCAGGCATCAGCCCGGGGCCATTATCCGAAACTGTCAGATACACTTTTCCGCTATCAAATTCGGTTTTAATAGTGATCCGACCCTGCTTTGTTTCTGAGTCTTCGATGGCATCGGCTGAGTTATTTAAAAGATTCAATAATAAGCCTGATAGCTGGTCAATATCGAATTCAAATTCAGGAAGGTGTAAATCAAGTTCAGTATATATTGAAATTCTGACAAATCCATCGCTGGGAGACAAGAATGAGACAATATTAGAAATTAATTTATTGAAATCAGCTTTTTGCTTATTGGTTACAATTTTATATTCATCAGTGAAACCTGCAATGAAAATCTCCATCTTCTTTACATTTTCTTTTAACTTTTCAATCTTCTCAATCGCTTTTTCCATTTTACCGCTATTAAGCATTAGTTCGGTAAGTTCGGCTCCGCCGAGAAGAAGACTTAGATAGTTATTGAGGTCATGAACAGTTATCGAAGCCATACTCCCTTTTTCAGCCTGCTTTTCAATCCAGGCTAGCCGATGCTGGCTTTTCTTTTCATTAGTGACATCATAAAAGATAATCACAAACAAGGGGCCTTCAGACTTTGAAGATATTTTTCCAGCTTTGACTGAGTAGATTATGTCCTGATCGTTTATATTGGACACCAGATATTCCGTTAACCAAACATCGGAGGCGTTTTTGACTAATTCAAATTTATTGAGCCATCCCGGGAAATTTTTCTCTGAAAATATTTTATCAATAGTAAGTTCTTTAGCTTGCTCAAGCGAATTAATTTCAGGATAAGCACTATGAATGACATCTAATCCCCTCTGATTGATATCATTTAAAGCATCATCTTCACCAAAAATAATCAGTCCTGAATTAAGGTTATTGAATATTTCTGCAGCTATCTCTGGAATAAGGGATCTTGTCCCATTTTTGGTAACTTCAATTGGCATATATCATCCGGTAGGAATTAATAAATTACTCCTCTTTTTTTAATATATCGACAGAAAATCGGTTTGATTTATCTTAATTTGATAATTTTACAGAGAGAAATTGCATGGATTATGAACTCTTATGTAGTTTCTTTATAATATATTGATTTATTACCTGAAAGAGCAGGTAGGAATCCCTTCCTGCCCGAAATTAATTCTGACAGGATTCCTGACAGCGCAGAAAAAAGGGCGACACAAGGCCGCCCTCTTCGCGATTACTATAAATTTTTAAGAATAAATGTGAAATTAAACCGAAATCTGCTTTTTCTTTTTGGCTCTTTCAGCAATTTCGGTAATACCTTCAATCGCCCTGTCGATATGGACTTCGGTGTTAAATGGCCCAACAGCAAAACGAACACCCCCATGAATTTTAATAAGATCCAACTGCTGATGCACCAGAGGAGCGCAATGAAGCCCGGTTCTGGTAGCGATATTAAATTCGACATCAAGCATAGTGCCGACATCACCGGCTTCGTAGCCATCGACATTCATAGTCACCGTGGCAAGATGATTTTCCATGCTGTCGCAGCAATAAACGGTGACTCCTTCGATCTCTTTTAATCCGGCTACCAGTTTTTTTGCCAGCCTCATTTCATGAGCATAGATATTTTCCAATCCCCGATCATCCATCCATTCCTGTCCAGCCCATAACGAAGCTATCCCAACCATATTAGGCGTGCCATATTCCAGTCGATAGGGATATTCATCGAGATGGTAAGGATAAGCTGATCTCACTCCGGTTCCGCCACTGCGGACAGATTTTATCTCAACATCTTTGCGTACACAGAGCCCGCCGATTCCAGTAGAACCCATAAGAGACTTATGCCCTGTAAAAGCAAGGACATCAACGTTCATATCTTTCATATTAATAGGCACCATACCGGCCGTCTGGGAGGCGTCGATAGCAAACAGGATTCCTTTTTCTTTGCAGATTTTTCCGATTTCCTTCACCGGTTGAACGGTCCCTAAAACATTGGAGCCATGATTGACAATTACCAATTTGGTATTGGATTTGATCTCTTTGGCGATATCATCAGGATCGACAAAACCATTCTTATCAAACCGAACAAAACTGGCCCTTACACCATGATCACGAACAAGATGATTGATCGGCCTTATAACTGAGTTGTGTTCTACATTTGTGGTCACGACATGTTCGCCGGATTTTAAGATACCCTGAATAATTATATTAAGAGCATCGGTAGCGTTGTAGCCAAAGCATAATCTTTTGGGAGTATCTTCATCCCCGCCGAAAAAGCGGGTCAAGCGTAATCGCAGATTTTCAAGAATATTACCGGCTTCAATCGCCTTGTCGAACCCGCTTCGCCCCGGGTTGACACCGCATTCTTTATAAAAATCGATCATGAATTTATAGACTTTGTCGGGTTTGGGCCACGAAGTCGCTGCATTGTCAAGATAGATCAAATCTTCCACGAACACATCCCTTAGTTATAGTTTTACAACTATTATATTTCTGTATCCCCTGATATTTAAGGGATAATTATTCAACCAGGTTAATATACCATGATTGTGGAAATTGTCAAATTTTTTAGGTCATACAAGAGGTTAATCGACTGAAATGCATACAAATATGTACATTATAAATGTATCTTTATATCAATGATGATAAGATCATATTTAATTTAATTGTATTTGATTGAAAGCTGGTGTTCTATCAGGACAAATCCATCTTCATAACCACAGTTTCTCGAATATAAGGCAGGGGGCCGATCTCATTTATGTCGCAATAGTCGAACCCCATTTTCTTATAAAGATGATTAGCTGCTTTAAGACATTTACTGGTACCTAAAATCAATTTATCAGCCCCCAGTTGTTTTGATTTTTCTATTGTCGCCTCAACCAGCTTGCGTCCTATCCCCATATTTTGAAATTTTTCCGTGACACCCATCTTGGCTAATTCATATTTTTTTTCAGCATGTTTCATCAGAGCGCAGGTTCCGGCTACTTCATTATCAACCAGAGCAAAGAAAATGACCCCACCCATTTTAATAATATGATTTACCGGATTTTCCAGAACAATTCGATCGTAAGGTTCTACCTCGAAATATTTTTTCAGCCATTCATAATTCAAGTCGCGAAAATACCCGGCGTATCTCGGATCGAATTCAATAATTTTAACTTTTACTTTTTTCTGAGATTCATCTGTCATAATATTATTCTCTATGCTTTATACGCACTAATATAGATGATATAATAAAAAAAAGCCACTAACTTGTTGTCGTGGCTTTTTAATTTAATAGAAGTGACAATGTTATTTTTTGCTTACGTTATCTTTTGACATAACAGAAAAGAACTCATTAAAAATCAGCTCTTTTGGTTCTTTTGCAAAGGGTCCCAATTCCAGATTATTTGAGCCTGATTTAACCACCTCTCTTAAAAATTGAGATCCACCGTCTTTATCAGCTACTCTCATAATGACCGGCATTTGATAATCCTGAGCAACCCCTTCGGTCATTATATTAACCGGAATAAAATACTGGCCATCCCTGTTTTCAATGGTATATTCAACTTTGAATTGAGGGAAATCGACTCCGTAAAACCATTGATCAAAAAACCAGATCAAAGATCCGCCATAATTTTCTTCGGCCAATGCAATAAAATCAGAATTAGTAAATAGCTTATTGTTCACCAATAAATACATCTTCCGGAGAAACTTAATAAAGACCTGCTCTGATTGATTATCCAAATCATACATCAAAAATCGAAGCATATGCATTATCCAGACCCCTTTGTTGGTTTGGATCGAGCGTATATAATCAAAAGGATCTTCTTCGCCTGTAAAAGCATTAACTCTTGGTCCGGATACTAATTGCATATCTCGGTCGCGCTCCCGAGCAGTATACAGGGAATCCCGCCGGTTGATTAGATTAGTGTAATATTTAACAGGCTCCTGGGTGGATTGCAAATACATCAGAACCAAATATTCCGGTAATACATCCATTAACCACTTTTCCCGATCAGTTGAAGGGCGTAAAGTCGATCCCATCCACTGTCTTGCCACCGAGTTTCCGGCGACAAGATCAATCCCTCCGAACGCTTCCCATCCCCCTTCACTAACACAGGCAACCTGCGGCACCTTTAT
>JBDRQG010000454.1:0-5624 GCA_043826475.1 bacterium | reverse complement strand
AGGTCATCATGAGGATTAGGTTTTTTCTTCTATTTTTATTGTTGAGCTTTTTATTAGTTACAACCACGCAGGCTAAAGAATACTATTTCAAATTCAAGATTGACTCCAGGGAGGAATTGGCAAAGATCACCAGGACTATTTCCATTGATAATGTCGAGGGCGATATGGTATATGCCTATGCCAACGATATGGAGATGGATAAATTCCGAACCCTGGGATATGATATCACTGAACTTCAGCACCCCGGAACTTTAATCCAGCCCAAATCATCATCTGATCCCATAGAAATTGCAGCCTGGAATACTTACCCCACATATAGTGGCTATGTTGCCATGATGTATCAATTTGAAATCGATTATCCCAACCTGTGCGAAATTGTAAGTATTGGCACAACAAATGATGGCCGTGAATTATTGTTTGCAAAAATATCTGATAATGTCAGTGTTGAAGAAGACGAACCAGAGGTGATGTACACCTCTTCAATGCATGGCGATGAACTTACTGGTTCGGTTTTGATGCTCAGAATGATTGATTCCCTGTTGAGCAATTATGGCTCTGTCTCGGAAATTACCGGTATGGTTGACAGCATGGAAATCTGGATCAATCCTTTCGCCAATCCGGATGGCACCTACCGAAACGGTGATCCTGATGTTATATATAATCCGCAGAGATATAATGCTAACAGTGTTGATTTGAACAGAAACTACGCTGATCCTGAGGATGGCCCACACCCGGATGGAAATTCATGGCAGGTAGAAACAGTTGCTTTTATGAATTTTGCCGCTGCTCATAGTTTTAATGTATCAGCTAATTTTCATGGCGGTGCTGAAGTGGTCAACTACCCCTGGGATACCTGGTCACGACTTGTCGTCGATAATGACTGGTGGGTTGATGTCTCCCGTAAATTTGCAGATTCAGCACATGTTTATAGCCCATCAGGCTACTTGGATGATCTAAATAACGGCATTACCAACGGCTATGCCTGGTATACTATAGATGGTGGTCGTCAGGATTATATGAACTACTTTCATGGCTGTCGCGAGGTTACCCTTGAAATCTCAAACACTAAATTTTTATCAGCCTCATTACTTCCCACTTACTGGGGATATCTTCGCGTTTCCCTGTTCGATTATCTTCGCCAGGCATTATTCGGTATCAGAGGTGTTGTAACCGATGCCGTAACTACTGCTCCGATTGCAGCAAAGATTAATGTTTTAAATCATGACCTTGAAATGGACAGTTCCTATGTCTTTACCGATGGTGATGTCGGCGATTATCACCGCATGATCGAAGCTGGTACTTACAATGTTGAATATTCCGCACCCGGATATTATCCGGATACTGTTTATGGAATAACCGTTGTTGGCGGAACCGTTCAGGTCGTTGATGTTCAATTAACTCCTTTACCCAATGAACCGGTACTGGTTTATGTCAGCAATAACGCTGGTAGGGTTGACCCGGGTGATAATGTTTCCATGAATATTACTCTTCAAAATATAGGAGCTGGAAACGGTACCAACGTATCAGGAAATCTCTACTGCTCTGATTCACATATCACTATAACACAAAGTTCAACCACCTATCCCACCATTACAGCTCTTGGCGGAACAGCATCATCTCAGACAGCATATGTATTTGATGTTTCCGCTGCTACACCTGAGGACTATCCGGTTCAGTTTATCGAATATCTTACTGCCGATGGCGGTTATACCGATAGTGTTATGTTCACTATCGTAGTTGGCAAAGTTATTGAAGATTTCGAATCCGGTGATTTTACCTCCTACCCCTGGCAAATGAGTGGTTCTCTCGCCTGGCAAATTGTAACAGCCAACGCCTATGAAGGAACCTACAGCGCCAAATCGGGCAATATCTCTCATAGTCAAACTTCAACTATGCAAGTTACCCTCAGTGATATTCAACCGGGCAATATTACATTCTACCGTAGAGTCTCATCAGAGGGCGGTTATGATTATCTTCGCTTTTATCTCGATGGTAGCCAGAAAGGGATATGGTCAGGAGAAGTAGCATGGAGCATGGTTTCATATCCCGTAACAGCCGGCACTCATACTTTCAAATGGACATATTCTAAAGATAGTTATACATCTGATGGCAGCGACTGCGGATGGATTGATTATATTTCTTTCCCCAATGTTGACAGTGATACTGATAACGATGGTTATAATAACGTTGTCGATAACTGCCCCAACACATACAATCCTAATCAGGAAGATGCTGATTTGGATGGTGTCGGTGATTCCTGCGATAATTGCATAATTGTACCCAATGCAACTCAATTGGATGCTGACTCTGATGGTATAGGTGATGCTTGTGACAACTGTGATCTTGTTCCTAACTTTTCACAAACCGACGCCGATGGCGACAAAATTGGCGATCCCTGCGATAACTGTCCGAACATATACAATAGGTTGCAAGAAGACAGTGACTCCGATAACATCGGTGATACCTGCGACAACTGCCCGAACCATGCCAATACAAATCAGGAGGACATCGACAGCGATCAGATTGGTGATTCCTGCGATAACTGTATAGAAGTTTACAATCCCGGTCAGGAAGATGCCGACGGCGACAATATCGGTGATGCCTGCGACTTCGTCTGTGGAGATGCCGACGGTTTGGATGGAAAAGTTTTGGTTTCGGATTTGGTCTATATGGTTAATTATATCTTCAAAGGAGGCGATGCACCGCCAATTCTTGAAGCCGCTAATGTTGATGGCGAGCCGGGTATTCTTGTGAGCGACCTGACCCTTCTGGTTAATTACCTCTTTAAAGGCGGTGCCGAACCAACTTGTAATTAGCAGCTATTTTTTAATAAGAATAATAATGCAGGTATTGCCTTAAAATAGGTAATACCTGTTTTTTATTAGATAATGATTGTTGCCCTTCCTAATATTTTATCTGTATAATTGTATGATGAATAAATTTAATAACAAATTACCGGACCCCCTTCTGGAGTGTACTACCTGCCCCAGAAACTGCAGAGTCAACAGGACATCATCCAAACTCGGTTTCTGTAAAACCGGAGTTAAAATATCTACCGGATCAATCTGTGCCCACCGTGGCGAAGAACCGGTTATTTCCGGAACACATGGAATTTGCAATATCTTTTTTACACACTGCAATATGCAGTGTCTCTACTGCCAGAATTACGATATCAGCCGTAATACTGGAACTGTTGTTGAAAATGAAGTCAGCATACCTGAACTCGTGGATAGAATCGAAGAAGTATTGAAACAAGGTTCCAAATCGGTTGGGTTTGTCTCCCCCTCGCATTATGTCATCCAGATGCTTCAAATTATTGACGAGATAAAAAGACGTGGTCATAACCCGGTCTTCGTTTATAATACAAATGGCTATGATAAAAAAGAGACAATAGAAAATCTGGAAGGGATCATTGATGTCTATCTTCCGGATTTTAAATATATGGATGAGCAACTGGGCCGCCAGTTATCTGACACTCCGGACTATCCCAAGTTTGCTTCTGCTGCCATAGGGGAAATGTACAGGCAAAAAGGAGCCGAGATTACTCTCGATGATGAAGGGTTGATTACATCAGGTCTGATTATCAGGCATCTGGTTCTCCCTGGTTACACGGAGAACAGTATCAATGTTCTAAATTATATTGCTGAAAACTTTTCAAACAAATGTTATATTTCATTAATGTCGCAGTATTATCCGACCCCTCGTGTTACCAATGAGCCGTTCCTTAATCGACGACTAAAACCAAGGGAATATGATGAAGTGTTGGATGAGTTTGATAAGTTAGGCTTTGAAAACGGATGGGTGCAGGATATGAATAGCGCCGACAACTATCGGCCCGATTTCCTCCGCAACCACCCCTTCGAGCAGTAGCGAAGCTACTTCTATTTTTAATTATCATTCTTATCTATAGGAATGAGAGTGAAACAAAGGAACAAGATGCAGCTTAATATTATTATTTCAATACTCTTTTTATTTTTAACATCCTGTGATGAAACAATTGTTATCGATTCGGTTGAATACAATATCCCAACCAACTGGCAGGGGAAGAGAATAGATGCAGCCCTAATTGCCGACCCGAAAGAACTGGTTCAATTACCACAGGATAATACCTTTGAGGATTACCGCATCTATCTAAAAAAAGAAGCCCGCAATGCCTTTGTAAAAATGGCCGAAGCGGCCAAAAAGGATTCGGTCTTTCTGATTGTCGATTCCGGTTATAGATCTGCTAATTACCAGAAAAAAATTATCAAACGTCGTTTGGATAAAGGGGATAGCTTTGAAAAGATCATGAAATTTGTCGCTCCGCCTGGTTATTCTGAACATGAGACCGGTTTAGCAGTGGATCTTGTCCCCAGTGAAATTGAATTTGCCAAATCTAAAGCATATGCCTGGCTGAAAAAAAATGCCAATAAATTCGGATTCATAGAATCCTTACCGGTTAGTGTAATACCCAAATCACGCTGGGAACCCTGGCACTGGTATTATGAAGGCAAAGATAACTAACTTCTTGTCATACCCGCGAATGTTTGGGTAGCCCATCGCTTGCGATGGGTTTACTGTTCAAATAAAAAAGGGCAGAACGGCTAAAGAGTTCTGCCCAACAAAAAGTATTTTTAATAATAATCACTTCTTCTTTGTATATTTTGCCCTTCCGCTTTCCATCCAGGTTTTACCGCCGTCCATAGACTGTTCCATCTTCCAATCAAATGATGTTTCAGTTTCATTCGAAGTGAACATGCGCATATGTGATTCTTTACCCTGATATAATTCTTTACCTTCAAAAAGCGAGCCATTGTTTCCTCTGGTTCCGGTCATAATAGTTGTTCGTGCCCCCATATTATCGATCCAGGTTGACTGCCATACCTTGCTTTCACGATCATAGGTTTCAATTGCCAAACCAGTAAATGGCATCCCCATAAATTCACTCTTGAAATCCATCTTCATAGCAGCACTATCAAGAATATATGAATAGGTGCAAGTGCCGGTACTTTTTACCCAGCCCTGGGTAGTATCCATCAACCACTCCATTTCAGCATCCCAATCTCCGACTAAAAAAGCAAGTGCTTTCATCTCTACCGGCGCACCCATTGGAGGCATTTCATCCTGTGCCATCAATGTCATCGGCATAAGCATGACACAGGCCATAAACATCATAATCAGTTTCTTCATACAACATTCCTTTCAGGAAAAATTGGTTATCTAATTGTCATAATAATGTAAAAACAATACGAAATTAAAAATCTTTCCGCTAATATTTATCGTTTTCAGGTGACCCACCATTTATAGTGATTTTACAGTTCTATACTGCATAGTAAATCCACCGCAAGCGGTGGACTACCTAAATCAAAAATTCTTCCTCTATACAACGATCAGCGGAAAAACAGGTAATGCCTGTTACGTACCCATTTCCCAGGAGGAGAGATATTTTTTTTGTTCCGGGGTCAGGCGATCGATATTTATCCCCATCGATTTTAATTTTAAAGCGGCAATATTCTGATCGATTTTTTCCGGGACAGTATAGACTTTCTTTTCCAGCTTTTTATAATTCTTGATCACATACTCCGCTGCCAATGCCTGATTGGCAAATGACATATCCATCACCATGGCCGGGTGTCCCTCGGCGG
>JBDRQG010000453.1:0-19530 GCA_043826475.1 bacterium | reverse complement strand
GCAATTTGGTAGTAGATAATACTGCTTGATTCTGCCAGTTCTTGGGGATAGGAATAGCCATTTCGTCAGTCTCTACCGAAGAAAATGCTGAGTAAAAAAACAGACACCTGTTTGATCTACGATTCAAGATTTTGAAGACTTTATTATCTCATCAAAATAATCCCGTATACTCTCATCAGGTGGGAGTGCCAGCTCGTCCCATAGGCGTTTTTTGTAATCTCGATAAATACGCATTGTTTTCAAGATTTCACCGCGCTTTGCATGTATCTGGAGGAGTATTAGAACGCCATCGGTCCACAACTGATCATATTCCAGCGCTCTTTCAACTACCATAGCTGCTTCCTCCAGGGACTTATTGTCCATCAGTAATTCCGCCAGCTTAAGATATCCTTTCTGGAAGAGTGCCTGCAACCGTTCACGTAGTTCAATCACAAATGGTTCATACGGAAGCATTGGCAGTAGAGTCCCTCGATATGTCTCCAAAGCCTGTCTGAAATCGTTAATGCTATCATTGATAGAAATGGAAGTTGATGCTTCCTTTCGAATACATTCCTGGATCAGGTCGGTGAAGTCAAGGTGATCAATGCGTGAATTAGTTGGCAATTCCAAGCAATAATGTTGATCAGCATAAACAACATAGGATAGCCCTCTCGGAACCGAGTACGGATCAAGTGCTTTGCGCAGATCCTTGGCAGCTGTACGGAGGTTTGCACGGCTCTTGCCGGGGTCTGTTTCTGGCCAGAGGTATTCGATTAATTCCTCCTCATGCATCTTTCTGGGATACGCCACGAGAAGATGCTGAAGAAGCAGTCGGGAACTTGATCGATTGAAGTGGACAACCCGCCCCTTAGAAATGACAGAAAAGCCACCGAGCAATTCGATACGAAGAGGGGGAAGCGGGCAATGATTAAGGAACTCTCGATATGTGCTGACTGCTGATAGTTCTCTCTCCGTTCCGGTTGTTGCTTGTCGTTTTAGTGGTACCGACAGACCTCGTATCATCAATCGTGATGCTGCTTCCCATAATCTGATACGTTCTTCCTCCCTGAGTTCGCTATCACTCAACTCAGCATTGAAGGCAGGTGTAAGATCCATTTCGATTCCGGTTGAAAGGAGTAATTCAATAAAGGCGTTGTTCATTCCGAAACGAATAACTTTTGCCAGGACGAATGATGTAATAATATCATTAGCCATCGGGTAAGATCGCCATCCGATACGTCTAAGATGATTTAAACCTTTCTCCAACAAGTCTATCTGCTGTTTTTTATCTTTCGATTGAGTGAGAGACATAGCCAATAAAAATGAGCCAGTCGCAATCCACTGAGGTATTTCGCTACTTTGAGCAATATCACAAATCTGAGTTGCATGCTGTCTAAGTCCCAAATAGTTTTTACTCTGATGATTTTTTATAGCCTGAAGAGCCAGGAATATGAGATTACATTCACTATCATGGTTTTGGCTTGGGATCTCTTGCTGGTTAATGTGCCGATTGGGGCAGTCATCCAACAGGCTGTAATACTCACACAGGAGTTCAACCTCTATTCCCGTCATGGTATTGAATTCTTTGGCTGGTTCCCTTGCAGCCATTAATAACCGCAATCCTTCGGTTTTGTCTCCCAGATACCAGAGAGCCATACCGCGAAAACGACCAATGTAGGCATCAAGTTGTAGGCTATAATGGCCAAATTCTCTCATACTGGCGAGGCAATGATCGATATCACTAAACGCCTCACGATAGAATCCCATCGCAAGATGAATGTTAGCCTCCAACATGTACGTTTTGGAAATCTGAGACTGCAGACTCAGGCGATGGCAATCATCACGAGTCTTTTTTAGAACATCCAGGGCTGTGATAGATTCGCCCAATATATGTGAATACAATGCCTCATTCTGGTTGGCAATGATCCTAAGACGTACATAGGGTTCTTCAACCAGCTCGGCTGCTTTTTTAACATGTGCAATTGCATCACGCATTCGGAGTTCAAGATGGGCGGCCATACCAAGTGTATTTTGAAATATGCCAAGCATAGTCGGGCTAAACCCTCGAGAAAACGATGTTAAAGTATCATGGTCTTTCTTGATGTTTTCGTAGTGAGGTCCCAGCTCTGTGTTAATGCGAGCCCACCAGTAGTTCGCCCAAAGGCTACCGAATGATTCTATGTCATCGGAGAATCTTTCAGGTGACAATTTGTCCTTTAGAAATGCAATTGCTCCCTTATTATCTCCAGACACATTGAGTACATTGGAGTAAGTCTTGATGAATGTCGCATGATTGTGGTATTTGACAGGAAGAGTTTCCAGCCATTGCTTTACGCAGGTCCATCCATGTTGACCAAACAATTCTGACCACTTTGTATTCATCAGTTCTAGAGCCTTATCATAGTCACCCAGTTCCATGAGTAACGCAATAGCTTCAAAAATCAGCCCCTCCTTAAGGTAACAATCAGCTGTGGAGCGGCAAATGGTGGCGAATTTCTCAGGTTCAGAGGTCTTCTCCAAATGTAATCTAAAAACTTGTCTTGCCAGGGCATGTAAGCGGTAACGTCCTCGCTGTTCCAGTGTGATGTGAGGAATTGCCATACGACCAAGTTGGTTAAGGAATTCCTCAACTTTAACAGGTAACGAAACAACTGCAGTACATCTCTCTTTCGTCAGTTCATCGAATAGCGATGTTTCGCAAAGAAACCTGGCGAGATCAGGAGGCAGTGTGTCATAGACTTCCTCTATGAAGTAATTATGAAAAGCATCCGTCTGTTTTGGTGACAAACTCGTCCGATTAACTGCGGAAAATCCGGATTGAGGAAGCGTAGTTGGAAGCAATCCTACAGAAACGCACCAGCCAGAAGTCTCTTTCCAAAACCGTTCTACTTGTTCATCTTCAAGATCCCTTCCGTACCGCAATCTCAATACCTCCTGACATTCGGGAAGGCTAAAGGCGAGCTGTGCGGAGTCAAGGAGGAGGATGTTTCCAAGAGTCTGTTCTCGGCGTGTCTTGAAAGAAGGAGAAATCCTCGAAGCGATAACAATAGTCAAACGATTACGTCCACTTCGGGCAAGAAGCAAAGGTATTGAGGCAATATCGGGGTTATGATCTACACATTCCCAATTATCAAGGACAAGATAGACATCTGGTCCCTGGTATTGCTCAATTGCAAAGCAGATATCATCGATCATTTGATGACAATTCGATCCCAAAGCTTCAATATTGAATTTAGGCAACATGCACCGCATCGCTTCAACAAGATATTTTAAAAATCGGTCAGGATCGGCATCGGACGCATCCAAATGATACCACGCTTTTACAGCGTTTTGCTGTCGGGTAAGAATCTGCTGTGCCATTGTAGTTTTGCCATATCCGGCTGGAGCTATGAGCAGGATAAGATTCGCCTCGACGGCCTCTTCAATAGAATCACTTAGCCGTCGGCGATCTATGGCATTTCTTAACGGTTTTGGAATGGATAGTTTGCTCTTTAATATATTGACTGCCAACCAATTACTCCAATCGATTCTGTTGTGCCAGGGTTTCGCTCCCATAAAATGGGAACAGCGAAAGCTTCATTTATTGCAGTCCTGGCTTTGACTCAGTAAAATAATTATTTTTTTTGTAAAAAAAAAGGAAATTAACAGGATTTGTCATTCGCCTGTCATTCATAATTCGATATTGTAAACATGAAAACAAAATTACCAACCCGGCGAAATAAAATTATGGGTGTTGAAAAGGTACTTTTACAGATGGCTCGTTGTGGAGATGACTGGGCCGGCAAAGCTACCAGTTTTTCTGGCCCGGTAGAATTTCATTTTGACAACCTTAAAGATCTTTTTGACTGGCTTAAAAAAAGACTAAAAAGTAGTTAAAGTAGACCAGATGGAGGAATCTATGAGAAAATTGCTGTCATTATTAGGAATCATGGTTTTGTTATTGGCATTGTTCTCATCATGCTCTGATACCAAAGGTACAGATCCTGTTCAATCAACAGTTCCAACGTTATCTACCCTCATTGTCAGTGCGGTAACAGAGACAACAGCTGAATGCGGGGGAACTATTACTTCGGATGGAGGAGCGGCTGTAACGGCTCGTGGTGTGTGTTGGAGTACAGATGTAACTCCTACTACTGCTGATAATATTACAACCTATGTGATAGGTACTGGGAGTTTTACCAGTTCATTGACCGGACTAACTGCAGGGACGAGTTATTATGTAAGAGCTTATGCAACCAACAGTGCCGGGACTGGTTATGGCAGTACTCAATCGTTTAATACAACTGCCTTATCACCGCAGGTATTGCAAAGCACGTTCGATACAGATTACGACGACTGGTCTGTATCGGGTGGGGGAATTTACTACCACGGGACAGACGGTAACCCGGGGGGATTTGTAGAATTCGAGGATTTTGAGGATCTATGCGGTTACTTCTTAGCTCCGAGTAAATTCTTGGGTGACCTTTCTATATATGACCAGGGAACTCTTAGCTTTGATCTCAAAAATACAGTCAACAACGGACAGACTATGCTAGGGTGTTATGGTATGATCAGGATATCTTCTGGAACTCTTTATGCGGAAAAGAATGTTGTACCCTATAATACTTATCTGAGTGACTGGACTTCTTTCTCAATTCCATTGACAGCTGAAGAGTGGAGTGTGACAGAGGAACAATGGGATTCGATCATCGTTAACGTCACGGATATTATAATATACATGGATACACAGATGAACTACTACGACCATACCGGACTGGATAATTTCTGTATTACTTCCACAACTCCTAAAGTCCGATCAAATTCTTGTGACCGTTTGCAAACAGATTCTAACTCATCACCCCAATGAGGATTATAGACAACAATTATATAAGTAGAATTTGATAAATTAAGGATGCGACGAACCAAGTCTCTCAGTACCAGTGTGCAAAATAGGTTTGAAAAAAGTTTAAATATACATTTTGGAGGAACTATGAGAAAATTGCTGTCATTATTAGGAATCATGGTTTTGTCATTGGCATTGTTCTCTTCATGCTCTGATAACAAAGGTACAGATCCTGTTCAAACAACAGCACCAACTGTATCTACCCTCATTGTCAGTGCGGTAACAGAGACAACAGCCGAATGCGGGGGAACCATTACTTCAGATGGAGGAGCGGCGGTAACAGCTCGCGGGGTATGCTGGAGTACGAATGCAACTCCAACAATTGCTGATAATATTACTACCGACGGGACAGGGTCGGGGAGTTATACCAGTTCATTAACCGGACTAACTGCCGGGACGCCTTATTATGTAAGAGCTTATGCCACCAACAGCGCCGGGACTGGTTATGGCAGTACTCAGCCGTTTAGTACAACTGCTTCTTCGAGCACAGTAACCGATATTGATGGAAATGTTTACGAAACAGTTACTATTGGAACCCAAGTATGGATGGCGGAAAACCTGAAGGTCACTCATTATCGGAACGGCGATCCCATACCGGATGTCACCGATGGTATGACCTGGGAAGGCCTTACCACGGGCGCCCTTTGCCGGTACAACAACAGCGATGACACGGCCGCAATATATGGGCTTCTGTATAATTGGCATGCGGTGAACGATAGTCGGAACATTGCACCCGTTGGTTGGCATGTACCAACCCGGAGTGAGTGGAGTGCTCTCAATTCGTACCTTGCTCCCAATGCGGGTGGGCAGCTGAAAGACACGGGGACGACATATTGGTTCAGTCCCAATGAGGGTGCAACCAACGAGACTGGGTTCACAGCTTTTCCTGGAGGACAGCGGGGTTATCAAGGCGTTTTCGGTGCTCTCCACCAGGAGGCATATTTCTGGACGTCGACAGAGTCCACCACCAGTTCTCGTGCCTATGTTTTCAGTCTGCATAATGCGTTCGACTATATTGCGGATAGAAATCTCAGCCAGTATGCCGGACACTCTGTCCGATGCGTTAAGGATTGATTAAATAGGTGAATTTTTTTAGTGCAAGGCAGCCAGATTAAATAATTGTCCTTTCGTCAAAATGGAGGGATTGGTATATTCGTCGATTGTGACTGTAACAATATGTGATAGATAATTTATCGCAAGTCGTCAAAGTGGAGTTTATGAGGATGCAAATTACAAAAAGAATATTTTTGGCTGCGCTGTGCGGCTGGCTTTTTTTTATTAGTCCTGCGGATGCGCAGTTGACCCACGAGTGGAGCTATGACCTTTCCACCCTGGGCTGGTACGCCTACATCGACCATCCGGTTATCGTCGATGACTCCGGCAATACCTTCGTGCTCTCCTATGCTGGCGCTCGTATCAGCGGAGCGCGGATCACCAAAATCAAACCGGACGCCACCATCGAGTGGCAAGTCGACTATCCAGATCCCGGTTTGTATCTCTACTACTTTGGGAGATCCCCGGAAGGGGATTTCTTCGTGTCCGGGTATCATGAAATGGAAGGCGGTATGGAGGTCTCAGCCGTAGGTATTAAATTCAATGCAAATGGCACGCTAGCCTGGGGCCGGACGCTGTCCTCGAGCCAAGCTCCTTATACTGCTTATCCCAGAGCCGCGGTCGATATCGAGGGTAATCTCTGGATCGGTTTCACCGAAACACCTGTCGATAGTTTCTGTATCGACTCATTACCCAGCGGTTGGGGGTCCTACGGCGGATCAGGCGTAATGGGACACGCGGTTATTTATAAGCTTGATCCGCAGTCTGGCGTTCCGACACTGGTAGATAGAATTGCCGGAGAAGCTCGACAAAACATCGGGGTATTAAGTATAAATGCTGACAATGAGGGATTCGTCAACGTCGGAGTCCAGACTATCGACTTCTGCTGCAACAGCCTGTGTCAGAACTGCCGGGACAGCTGTTTCACTTCGCCTAACGGGGGTTCCGACTATTTCCGTTCCGAAACAAATCTTCGCCGCTATACAACCGCTGGTGGATTGGTTGGCTCGACGTGGCTAGCGTCCAGTGATAATGATATCTACAGTTCTAGGATTTTCAACGGGCGCAACGGCGAGCTTCTGATTTTCAAACACGAATACAGGTCACCCCAGCCATACTGGACTCATGTTGACCGTTTTGGACATTGGGCTACTTCATTTTCCGGAGAAACCCAACTCAGCGCTTCGTACGCTCCCACAACGGATTACAGTGGCAATGTGCTGCTCTGGCATTGGCTGGTATCGACAAAAGCAGCATCTGATGACGACGAGCGCGAGACTATGGTTCTGGATGCAGCCACCGGTTTTGTTAAATGGACCAAACCGGGAATTGCTGGATACACGGGGGCTGATCGAGACGGCAACATTTATGTCAACGATTTCACGGCTATCCACAAATTCGACCAGTACGGAGCGGCACAATGGGTCTGCACTACAGGAGTAAACCTCGGTTCCATTCTCCATGCCGATACCGCTGGGTGGTTTTACTTCCAGTATTATACGACGCTGGCCAGATACAATGGCACCAAGTATTTGACTATCTGCGATGCTCATCGCGACAGCATACCCAATGTCACCTTCGATCTGATCAAGGTAACCAACAATCGGCCGTACTTTGACGAAGACACACTCGGTTCGTTCACGACCGATAGCGAAGGACGATTGAGTCTGACACCTATCGGTTCGGATTCGTTTTTCGTGCAGCTTGATCTGACTGGCGATACCCTGGTAGTCGGAGACAGCCTCAAGATCGCTAAGCATGTTCACAGCGTGCCGGCCGTCAAGCATCAGGCGCTGCTTGGCACCATGTACAGCGCCCATCTTGATAACATGCAGTTCGCAGAAGACGGCCACGTGTTCTTTGACACACTGACTTCCAGAAATCAGGACATCGTGCTCAATCACACCGAACTGCGCTACAACCTGCTGGTCTCGGTGGAGTGGGAGGCAACCGAATACTATCTGCGCGATCTTGAAGACAATATCACTCGTATGTCGAATTACCTGTATGATGTGACCGACGGACAAGCTCGACTGGATACAGTAATGATATATGATGCTAAGGATCAGTGGGATGAAGCTGATATGCGCATCTGTGCCGATAATACAATACGCCCCTACTGCGATAAAGGGGTGGCGGGAATTCTACGCAGTGCAACAGATGGCTATCAGATTTACATGCCGAGAATATGGTGGTACAATGGCGATGGCACTCGTAACCATACTGGCGGTATTTATCCCCTCGACTTAACCACGGAATCTGTTGATTATCGAACAAAAGCCCATGAGTTTGGTCATTATGCGTTAGGCTTCTACGACGAGTATCGTTTATATGATCCAGCAACTTATAGTTATGTTGAAGATGACGCCACCCTGCGCTGTTTACCTACATCAATATTTCACTATGGTTTCATGGATACACATTACGAGAGTGGGGGAGTAATGTCTTCGGAGATGTCAAATGCATTTCGCTATGATTTGGCTTCCTGTCGCAACACTGAACAATGGGGTATGCTGAATTCATCCTGCTGGGATCATTTTGAGAATTGGGTAGAAGCAGTGACGTGGGGGGCTGACAATCTGTTTGTGCCGATACTCAAACCGGATGCATCCGATTCAACAGAGCACCTGGTGACTAATCCTGCAGTGTATTTCCCCGGTCCCAATAATAATATGGCCAATCTTGATCATGATGTTGGCATTATGGTTTACTTTCCAAACACACCATCGGCCCAGATGGCCGGATATTCCAACAAGCATGTCACAGTGCATCATTCGACGGGCGGGGATAATGCCAAGATACAACTCTGGAATAATCCTCAAGCTGGTCCGCCGTCGGAAATCGTCATCAATCAGGGAAACTCTTCGGATGCGGCCGGAGCCTGGGTGGTGGGTGTAAAAGATGCCAGTAACCAGATTTTGGCCTACAAGGGAAACAGTCAGGGCACGGTGACCAAGTCAGCTTTTATATCCTCACCTCAGGAGGTGACAACCGGATGGTTATATGGTCTGTCTGAATCCGGCGGTACAGGTGTGAGCAAAGTAGGTAATCTATACACATTCAGCAGTGCCGAGGACAGCATCACTATCGAGCTGAATGAGGTTCAGGGATATTATCCGCTCATATGCTCTGTAACCCTGCAGGATATCAGTATGAATTATGATCTCACCGTCATTCAACCGTTCTTGTCTGATCCGACTCTTTATGTGTTGCCATCATATGGCGGAACCTATAATCACACTTTTACTGCAACTGTCAATGGTTATGAAGCAGGTGTAACTGACAGTCTTGGAAACAGTGGTTCCCTTATGCTGTGGGCGATAGACGATTCGTCTTCGTCATTTTTTGTACTTACTGACTATACAATGTCCGACATTAGTCATGATCAACCCTTGATCTGGCTTTTTGGAGGTAGTGGCCAGAGCGAGTTCAAACTGGATTCGGCAAATATATCCCTAACTAAAGCAATGATTCTATCGTCTCCCTATCCAATCATCCGCACAGGTTTGGATCAAGAAGCTGTTCAGGCAGGTGAAGCGCATTGTCTGTCGGTATTTCCTGATGATCCTATGATTGGTTCTAATCAGATTGTGATTCGATATGACGATGTCGATTTGAAATTGGGAGACATTCTGATTGGTGATGAAGCCTCACTGGCTGTTTACCATTGGGTTGACGCTGCAACCGGTTGGGAACTGATTGGAGGATCAGTTGATACAGCCAGCAATGCTATTTATGCACCAATAACCCAACCTGGTGTTTACGCAGCTTTTACATTTAACATTATCACTGATGTGGAAGATGACGAACACAGCGAAGTTTTGCCGTACCGGTTCGAGCTATCACAGAACTATCCGAACCCATTCAACCCGGTGACAACCATTGAATACAGCCTGCCCGAACGGAGTCATGTGATAATAGACATTTATAACGTGCTTGGGCAGATAGTGCGGACACTGATTAACGAAACAAAATCAGCCGGATCATATAGAACCGAATGGAATGGTAGCGATGATGCTGGCAGAGTAGTTTCTACAGGTGTCTATGTATATCGCTTCAGTGCTGGTGATGTCGTGCAGACGAAGAAGATGGTCCTCATGAAGTAATAATTCCAAATTACAGTAAAGGAACAGTATTATAGCTATCCCTTTTTTATAAGAAAATGGCACAATTATGTCACTAAACGGGCACCGCTCAATTTAATAAAACTAAAACCGAATACGGGATAATTAGTTACAACTTAGTAGCGGTGCAGGGACTCGAACCTCGGATTATCCTGAACCCATTTTGATATGCCTATGAATGACAACGAAATACGCTGTAAATAAAAATAATTCAATAAGTTAGGTTTTTGATGCAGTTTGATACATTTTGATCTGTTTTGATTGTTTTGGCATTTTACGTGTCTCAAAACTGTCACAGGATATAATTTCTGTAAGGCTAATAAGTTAAAAATTAGGGAATTAAGTAAAACGTTTTCAGAAATATTTTCAAGTGTCTGCACATGTAGAAATACAAATCTTTTTGGACATCGTAATATTATATAAAGAATAATAATTAATTGATATAGCATCGATTGTTTTGTCCTTGACACTTTGGAAGTAAAGATTTAGTTTAATAATTAAGACTTATTTGATCGTGAATTGCCTTTAGAGATAATGGAATAATTGAGGTATCAGACAAAAATAAATACTGATGAAGAGAGCAGTTGTAATATCAGAAAATGTTTTACTTCAATGTTCACTGAGTATTATTTTTAGAATAATTTTATGAAAGAAGTATTTTCCGGTAAGAAACAACAATACCTGAAAATCTTCTGATAACACTCATTTCCTAAATCTTGAATCAAATGGAGGTAAGCTTATGACATTTTTGATCGATCCTATGGATCCAAAACTGGGTGTTTGTATTCCCAAATGCTCGACTTTTTGCAAAATTAAACCTATGTACGGTATCATTATCTGATACCCGGGTGCCAGACTTACTAACGAATAACAATTTGTTTTTATAAGTCTAGCATCTTTAAGTAATATAATTTCTGGAGTTCTTACCGGATAAATATTACTCACAATATCGATTTATCGATATCTAATGCCTTAGTAGCATTAACCAATTTGGAAGAAAGGGAACAAAATTTTTCTGTTCCCTTTCCTCAGTTGCTTGTGAAAGGAGTGCCATGCCTAAGCTTTCTCAATTCAATCATTTTTATCCGAGAGAGGATGGTAATTACCTGGCTTTTAATGCTGTCAGTGGTGCTTTAGGTATTATGACAGCTGAAAATTATAATACTTATAAGTTACTCAGGGAAAAGTTATCAAACGGGGAGCCACCCAATTTAAATAAAGAAGAACAGGAACTATTATCCCAGCTTCAATATGGCCAGTTTGTGATAGACAACAGCCTTCCTGAAATGGATTGGTTGAAATTCCGATATAGAAAAATGCGATATGACCCGTCGTTGCTGGGGATGATAATCGCTCCCACGATGGCATGTAATATGGCTTGCCCTTATTGTTTTGAAGAAAACAAAAAAGGGCGGATGTCACCTCGCATAGTGGAATCAATTTTGGAATTTGTGGAAAAGAGGGGTGAAGAGCTAAAAGAGGTCCAGATCTCATGGTATGGAGGGGAACCATTATTAGCCCTTGATATTATTGAAGACATCTCGGAATCAATGAATGATCTGGCCAAAGAATACAAATTTAATTATGTCTGTGACGGTATCATTACTAATGGTTATTTGCTGGATAATAAGATGACCGATCATCTAGCTGATATGAAAGTTGGTCAGGTGCAGATCACTATAGATGGCCCCTCCCGGATACATAATCAGAAAAGACCATTAAAAAATGGTCGTGAGAGTTATGATACTATTATTAAAAATATCCAATATGCCTGTACCAAAATTCCTACCGTGATAAGAGTTAATATCGACAAGAGCTTCACCAGGGAAGTCATAGTGGAAATGCTGGATGAATTTGAAGCGGCCGGGTTACGCAACCGGGTGGCAGTATATTTCGGACAGCTTGAGCCTGCCACAATCGCATGTGCCAATATTTCTGAAAGCTGTTTTGAAACCAGAGCTTACTCACAAACCGAAATTTCATATTATAAATTACTCCTTGAACGCGGCTTTTTTATACAAAAATTACCACAACCGATTATTACCTTTTGTTTTGCTCAGTTAACAAACTCGTTTTTAGTAGATTCAAATGGGGATATGTATCGCTGTTTTAATTATGCTGGTGATAAATCTCGAGCAATGGGAAATATTCAGGAAGAATTAAGTTATCAACATCCTGAATTTAACCGTCTTTTTTCTTTTGACCCGTTCGAGAATGAATCGTGCCGATCATGTAACATTTTGCCTATCTGCATGGGAAGCTGCCCCTCCCGCAGACTGGATCGCGATGTTCCTGAAAGTGAAGTATGTGATAGCTGGAAATTTAATCTTCAGCCTATGTTGGATTTGGTAGCTTTATCTCGTCAACAACAGGTTCAACAGGAACCGGTAAAGATAGTAGAGGAGTGATGCAATGAGCACTAACGGCTTTAAATTTTATCCTGAAACAGTAGTGTGGGAAATAACCTTTGCCTGTAATATGCAATGCCTTCACTGTGGAACTTCAGCCGGGAAGAAACGACCTGATGAGTTAAACACTGATGAAGCATACAAACTTATAGATGAATTGGCATCACTTGAATGCAAGAGCATTACTCTATCCGGGGGTGAACCTCTAATGAGGGAAGACTGGCGCTTGTTAGCAAAGAGAATTAAAGATCAGGGCATGATATCATATCTGATAACAAATGGATTCGCCGTGACTAATGAGATTGCCGATGATTTTCTCAAGCTTGATTTCAAGCGGATTGGTGTTAGTGTGGATGGTATGGAAGAGGTTCATAATCATATCAGACAAAACCGCTTTAGTTATAATAAATGCCTTAAAGCTTTAGATATTCTCAGGGAAAAGAATGTCGAATTTTGTGTCATAAGCCAGGTTTCAAACATGAATCTTGATGAACTGGATGACATGCATAAGTTACTGGTTGATCATGGTTGTAAGGGATGGCGGATACAGATGTGTACTGCAACTGGCCGGATGATGAAACATGCCAATATGGTTCTCACCCTTGATAATTATGAAAGATTGATTGACAAGCTTCTTGAAATGAAACAACAAAATGATATCTTTATCGATGTAGGTGAAAACATAGGATACTATGGATGCAAAGGGAGTGAGTTAATCGACGGTAATCCTTACTATGGTTGTTATGCCGGGATGAGGGTAGCCGGTATCGGATCAAGCGGTAATGTAAAAGGATGTCTCTCAATGTCTGATGATTTCGTCGAAGGCAATATCCGTGATTCCTCTTTTACTGAAATCTGGAATAATCCTGATGGGTTTGCCTATAATCGTCAATTTAACCGGGAGACAGCCTCTGGTGAATGCTATGACTGTCGTTATCTTCCTTTATGCCGCGGTGGTTGTGCGATGACATCGTATTCTCAAAGTGATTCCCGGGCTAATAATCCATACTGTATGTATCAGATAGAAAAGAAAAATGGTATTATGCCCCGGGATAGTGAGGATACCATTATTCTTTTGAAACGCTTTAATCCCGATGCGGTTAAAGAAGATAAAACGATATAAAATATCTCTGCTGTTTATATTATAGTGATTAAAAAACCTGAAATATTGCTGGCATACCCTTCAAGTTTCAACTGTTCGATAGGTATTGATGATGTTGATATGAAGACATCATTGCTGGTTCTGGGTTCGTTCTTATCGCCTGAATATTCTATTGAATACATTGATTTTGAAATCGCTATCGGGCGGCCTAATTCATCGATTCAAATCAAACGATTCGAACGTAAAGTAAAAGAATACTTCAGCCAAAATAGTTTTGATATTTTGGGACTCTCCTGCTGGACGAGCATGTCCTATCGTGCTACCCTTATGGTTGCGAAAATCTTCAGGGAATATTATCCGGATAAACTGATTGTTGTCGGCGGGTATCATCCTACTGCACGACCTAATGAATTTGTAACCGAAGATAATTTATTTGATTATGTAGTCAGCGGTGAAGGGGAAAATGCCTTCCGGCATATCATAGAAAGCTATTCTAATTCGGGTCGTCCTGAAAAGACAACAATCATAAAAGGGGAAAGCACAAACTCTGGTAATGTCTTACCTTATAACTGGAAGCTTCTTGACCCATTTATGAATAAATATTTTCCAGATGGGTTAGAAAAAATCTATGTTTATTTATCCCGGGGTTGTCCTTTTGATTGTTCTTTCTGCATGGAATCGCTGAAGGATCGGCATTGGCGCGCTTTAAGCCCCCATGAAGCTTTTGATCAGATTTCGACCGCTGTTGAGAAATATAATCCCCGTAAGGTAGGTATTGCCGATGCTTGTTTTGGTCTCAGGCCGCAATGGCGCAAAGAATTTCTAAAGCTGGTCGCTGAACAAAAACCAAACTATCAACTTATCTTTGAGACCCGTGCTGAGTATATGGATGAGGAAGATGTAAATTTACTGGTTGGCCTTGACGTTGAAGTTCAGTTTGGAATAGAGAGTGGCTCACACCAAATTCTCCGCCTGATGCGAAAATCAAGAAAACCGGAAAAATATCTCAATCGTTTTAAAAAGGTCAGTGAATTGCTATCCAAGCGTAAGATACTCCATCGGGCAAATATAATCTTTAACCATCCGGGTGAAACCGAAAATACTCTGAAAGAAACATTTTCGTTTATCGATACCATGCTTGAGATTCCGGAATCATATTTGATATGGATCTGCCGGCCTTATATGCATTATCCGGGGTGTGAGTTGGATCGAAATCGGAGTTATTATGAACAGACCTTCAATAGTCAATTCTTCAAGCCTGAATGGTGGAAAGAGAATATCGATCAATATTTAGCTTCGCTCGATTCGGTACCTTCCGGAGACCTGTCCAACGACCGCAAGGAACTTTGGGGGCAAATGCTTACTGCTCGTGAAGAGAAATTCAGAAAAGGTCTTTCAACTAAGGCTTTCATATATGCTGCCGAAAAATATTTTCCGGAATGGCTAGATGACCCAAGATATAAACAAATTTAAACGCCTTTTAAAATATCTAAAACCTTACTGGCGGCTTCAGGGATTAACATTCCTGGTCATGATTTGCCTTACAGCTCTTACACTCGCTTTACCGGCCGCTATTCAATATATGATAGATACCCTTATTCCAGAAATTGTGGCTATGGCTGGTGGTGCTATTGATTACAAGCCTATTATTTACTTCTGCCTCTTTTTATTGAGTATATATCTGCTTGAAGTAATTTTTGGATTATTTCGTGATTATCTGGTTGCCTATATCGGAACTGAAGTAATTAAAGATATTCGTTTACAACTGTTCTCTCATATACAACGTCTCTCTCTTCGTTTTCATAGTAAATACCAGACCGGTGAGACAATGTCACGCCTTCTTTCTGATGTCGGCCGAATACAGGATATGTTATCAGTAACATTGCTGATGCTATTTACAAATATTTTGATGCTGGCTGGGATTCTTGCTTACCTTCTTTATATTGACTGGCACTTAACATTGATCGCTATCATTCCTGTCCCTATTACTATTTTTACAACTGAACGTCTAGGTAATCGTCTGAATCGTATTATGGCCATAGTTCAACAAAAAATGGCAGATCTTTCGGCAAAGCTTCAGGAATCATTGATCGGTATTAAAACCATTAAATCATTTGGTCAGGAAAATCAGGAAAACACCAGGGTAGAATCGATATTGAATAAATTGAATCCGGAAATTGTTAAAGCGAGCGTGACATCATCTCTTGGGATGAATTTTGCCCAGTTTATTAATATGATCGGCCCCATTATTGTTTTAGCCTGGGGAGTATATCTGGTAGCCACCGGGGATATGAAGCTTGGTCAATTAATTGCTTTTTATATTTTACTTACCTATCTCTACTCTCCCATACATGGATTAGCAGAAACTCATATTCAGATTAGATCAGCCATGGCATCAACAGATAGAATTTTCGAGTATCTTGATATACAACCAGAAGTTATTGAGACATTGACTCCGGTCAAAGTATCCACTGTAAAAGGTGATATCAAACTTCAGGATATCAATTATTCATATGGTTCTAATAATTTTACAATAGATAAATTATCATTGCATATAAGATCTTGCGAAAAAATTGGTATTGTTGGTCCTTCCGGCTCAGGAAAGACTACAATTATAAATTTAATAATGCGCTTTTATGATCCTCAACAGGGATTGATCGAGTTAGATGGAATAAATTATAAGGATTATTCAATTAATTCTTTACGGCATCATATTGCTTTAGTTGAACAGGATCCGATGGTCTTCCGGTTGAGTGTCAGGGATAATATCGCATATGGTTACAATAATGCGACCGATGATGAAGTAATTACCGCAGCAAAATCAGCCAACATTCATGATTTTATTACCAATCTTCCCGATGGCTACCAGACACACTTAGGAGAACGAGGGGTTACAATTTCTGGAGGAGAACGTCAGCGTCTTTGTCTGGCGCGAGCGATTATTATGAATCCATCGGTTCTTATTTTAGATGAAGCGACTTCAGCCCTTGATTCGAATTCTGAGGAATTGATACAGGAATCATTAAAGAAAATATTAATAAATAAAACAGCTATTATCATTGCTCACCGTCTGGCTACTATCCAGCATGTTGATCGTATTATTGTTATGGATAACGGCAGCATAATTGATGAGGGTCACCACACTGATCTTATCAATAGTTGTAAGTTATACCGTGAATTTGTGAATAATCAGATGTTTCATTAGGCTGTAATTGTGACAGTATGCTTTCATTCATCTTAATTTAGTTAGGGCTGAGTAATAGTTTAAATGTAATTTTGTATCTTCCATGACTATATAATAATCAGCTGTCCCTTTTTTTATTTAATTAATGGCACAACTCTGTTACTAAATGGGCACTGCTCAATTTTATAAAATTAAAACCAACTGTAAGATAGCCACTTACAATCAAATAGCGGTGCAGGGACTCGAACCCCGGACACGCGGATTATGATTCCGCTGCTCTAACCAACTGAGCTACACCGCCATTTCAAATTCAAGCTGAGAATTTAACATATATTATCTCTTAGTCAAGATATTATTAATATGCTAATTGGAGCAACAATAATGCAATTACTATCTAATAAAACGGTTATACGGCTATTAGGAATATATTTTTAAGGAATTGCAAGTGTAATAGTTATTATTAGATAAAAAATAATGTCTAGTTTGTCAGAACACCAAAAACAGCTACTTTAATTGCTTCTTCAAAATTCACCAAAGTACCGTCGGGGATTATCGAAATGAAATAACATTCTTTTCCATTTGATACAAAATACAAGCGATCCTGCTCAATTACATAGACGCCGCTTTCACGGTAAAATGTCTCCTGATCAAGGATCGGAAATATATCAAGCAGTTCGGCGATGATTTTGAATGTTTTTTTGAAATCCTTGCGGAATTGTTTCTGAGCCGTTTGGCTTTGAAATTCCCCTTCATTATTGAGTTGATATACATGTTCAATTCCTGGGATTGATGAAAACCTATCCAAAATAGATTTTCTTTCAGAGACTTTTACAATCTCCAATCCATCGTTGTTTTCTGTTGGAAGTGATGTCTGCAAATTTACTTTTGGTTGTTCGACTTTCTCAACAGCTTGATTGACTACAGGTTGTGGGGGATTCTCTGGCCTGCTTTTACTGATCGTAGAATCATCACGAATAAGCCTGAAAACTTCATTATGCTGTCCCTGTATTATATCCTGAATCCGGTTTTGTTCTTCGATACTCTCAATAGCAGTCTCAAGCTTTCTTTCAATTTTCTTAATGACCTGGCCTTCATGCAGAATTGTAGTGGTGATCCGGGGATAGGGGCGGTAGGCATACTCCGTCTGGAGTTGGTAGGTGATACCACTCCTTTTGATCAATGAAGTTTTTCCCGCCGGGACATAAGTAGCCATAATAAAACCAGTTCATAAAGTTAACCGGATTTGAATAAAAAACAAAAAATCCGTCGTTTCAATATAAATATCGGCAAATTTAACAGTTGGAATAACCACAAATTGGGCAGGTAAAGCAACCGGAATCAAAAATCATCCCACCGCTGCATTCCGGACATATTTCATTTGCCCCCTTATCCGGCATTGTTGGAGCAGCTTTGCCGCCAAAATGCCTGTTCAGAATTTGAGCAATGGCATCAGGGATAGAAAATACTTTGCTGCCGCCGGAAAAGGTCTGATTGGAGCCACCGATACCTCGGAGTTGATCTATAACTTTTTCTACCGGGACATGAGACCTCAGAGCGAGGGATATAAGACGGCAGATTGCCTCAGTATCAGCCATAGTCGTATAACCAGATTTGCCTATATGGGCAAAAACTTCAAAGGGCTTATTATCTCTCAAATTTATTGTGACATACAGATTGCCATAGCCGGTTCGAATCTTCTCGGTTATGCCCTGCAATATATCAGGTCTTTTTTCAACCTGACCCACCATCTGAGGATGAATAGCAATGCTCTCTTTTTTAACACTCAGCACCTGCTCCGGACGGGAATTATCTCTGTATATAGTAACACCTTTGCAGCCGGATTTATATGCCAGGAGGAATGTTTTTTTAACATCGTTGCGAATGGCTGATTCCGGGAAGTTGATGGTCTTTGAAACCGAGGAATCGCAATGTTTCTGGAATTGTGATTGCATATTTATATGATCCTCGGGTTTAATATCAGCAGCAGTCAAAAATACCGAACGAATCTGTTCCGGGATTTCATCTATATCAGTAATCGACCTTCGCAGGGTAATTTTGTTAATCAGCTCTTCGGAGAAGAAATTATTATCCCTGGCGATTTTTTCAAACAAGGGGATCAATTCTTTCAGACGGGTTCCATCCATGACATTTCGTTCAAAGGCGATGGCATAATATGGCTCAATCCCTGATGAACACCCGGCTATTATAGAAATTGTTCCGGTGGGGGCGATTGTCGTGACCGTGGCATTGCGCATAGCTACATTATCCCGGGAAAAGACTGAGTTTTCCCAGTTAGGAAACTTGCCTCGTGATTTGGCCAGCTCTGATGAATGTTTGCGGGCTTCGTTATTTATAAATGACATCATTTTATCGGCTAACTCGAAAGCCTCGGGGGAATCATAAGGAAGGTTTAAACCGGCCAGCATATCTGCCCAGCCCATTATCCCCAAGCCAATTCGTCGGTTCTTGTGTGATTGTTCCTCGATCTCAGGAATTGGGTATTTATTCTGGTCGATTACATTATCGAGAAAATGAACCCCTGTTCTTACTGTTTCGGCCAGATGTTCCCAGTCAATTCCAATTGCTGCTTCACCAATGGTATAATCCTGGGGGAGAGGATCCAGAACGAATTTGGAAAGATTTATCGAACCGAGATTGCAGGAGTCATACGGGGGAAGAGGCTGTTCACCGCAGGGATTGGTGGCTTCGATAGTCTCCGCAGGGTAGGTTGGATTGGCCTCGTTCATCCGGTCGATAAAAACAATCCCTGGCTCACCGGTCTCCCAGGCATTATTTAC
>JBDRQG010000452.1:0-18207 GCA_043826475.1 bacterium | reverse complement strand
ACACAATCCCCACCGGCATAAATATCTTGATCAGAGGTTTGCATTTTGGAATTAACTTTTATTCCCCCGGTGATTCCAATATCCAATCCGCAATCTTTAGCTAACGTTACCCATGGTTTTACACCGATACATAAAAAGACATAATCGCAAGTGACACTTTCACCTTTATTTAAAACAATTTCTATTGAGTCACCTGAATTTTTTATTTCACCCACAGTGATACCGGTGTGAACTTTTACGCCCTGATTAATCATTTCAGCTTTTACCAATGCGGCCATTTCCGAATCAAGGACATAAGGAAGAATCTGATTTTCACGTTCGATAAGAGTTGTATCTATGCCCCATAACCCGGCCGCAGATTCAGCCACTTCACACCCAATAAACCCACCACCAATAACAGCCACTTTTTCAATCTGGCCGGTTTGAGCAAGTTGGCGGAAATGGATAGCATCATCGGGTGTCACAAAATTGCGGATATTAGGATTATCTTCAATTGAGATAGCAGGCTTTACGGGATGAGCACCGGTAGCAATGACCAATTTATCATAGCCATGTTCGTATGTGTCCCCTGATGAGAGATTTTTAACAGTTACAGTTTTTTTATCACGGTTAATTTTAATTACTTCCGATCGGGTAATCGCTTTAAAGCCTTTGGTATTCTCAAAAAAATCTGCATCTCTGACAATACCATATCCTGTCTGGGTCAATTCCTGAAAACTGTTAACATCCCCTGAGGCAAAATAAGGCATCCCGCATGTTGCGTAGGAAAGCTTCTCTTCTTTTTGGAAAAGAGTAATTTTAAGTTTGTGATTTCGGCGCATAAGAGTTGCCGCGGTTTTTGGTCCGGCGGCAACGCCTCCGATTATTACTACATCAGATCTATTTTCCATATCTTTCTTCTATAACTGCTTCAGGGGTTGCTTAATGCAACCCCTGATACAAAAAGTAACAACTTTATAAATAATTTCAAGAACAATTACGATAATTATCCAATAATTTCCTTCACGGCTCCATTAAGCCGACAATTGCTTTCGTACTGATAGAGCAATTTTGTACAATACCGTCACAATTAATGCTCCAATGGCATAAACTGCCAGAGTAATCGAAATCTCCGGTAAAGTTGGTTTATATTCTGCAACTACTCCGAGCGGATTGGGAACAAATCCGGTAATCACCAGCCCCATTCCCTTATCAATCCAGAGAGAGGCGAAGACAGCGATACATGCAACCACAAGTGTGGTATGGCTTTTTCTAAGGGATGGAACCAGCAGGATAATCAGAGCAATTACCGCTAATAATTCCGAGGTCCACATCCACGGCACCAGGAAAGTCTTTCCGTCTAATCCGAAGAAGAGATATTCAAAGTGCAATGTATGAGTTGGTATATTACTATAGACAGCTGTGAAGACCTCCATCAGAACAAAGAAGACATTAATTGCCATTGCATAGGTAATAATAACTCCCAGTTTTTCGATTGCTTCTTTACCGGCATCGAATTTAGTCAACTTTTTGAGAAGGAGACACAAAATAACCAGCAATGCCGGGCCAGCAGCAAAAGCCGAAGCCAGAAACCGGGGAGCCAGAATAGCTGTCAGCCAGAATGAACGGGCCGCCAGACCGCTATACAAAAAGGCGGTTACAGTATGAATACTAACAGCCCAGGGAATAGAGAGGATAATAATCGGTTTAATCCATTTCGGTGGAGCGATAGAATTCCTCTCGGCGGTCAGGGCGATATGGCTGATTATGATATTCAGCACTAAATAACCACCCAGCGCTACCGTATCCCAGAACATCATGGAATGCGGAGTTGGATACAGAAATACATTTACGATTCTGAAGGGTTGCCCCATATCCACAAAGATAAAGAGCATACACATAGTAACCGAACCAATAGCCAGAAATTCCCCAAGGATTGTAATTTTCCCAAAGGTTTTAAAATTGTGCAGATAATAAGGTAATACAACCATCACCGCCGAGGCTGCCACCCCTACGAGAAAAGTAAACTGGGCAATATAAAATCCCCAGGTGACATCACGGCTGAGACCGGTTATATGCAAACCTTCGTTATACTGACGCAGGTAATTAAGCAGACCAATAAAGATCACTACTCCCAGGAACGCCAGCCAACTCCAATATCTTTTATCTCCAGACAGTGCTTTCTCTAACATTGATACCTCACACTATGTAGTAGATTTCGGGTTGAGTGCCAAGTCCCGGTTTACGCCGGATGGTGAAGTTTTCGGCCAGCACTTTTCTGATTTCGGATTCGGGATCTTCGAGATCACCGAACAAAATAGCTTTAGCCTTGCAGGCTTCAACACAACTGGGAAGCTTGCCTTTAGCCAAACGCTCTTCACAAAAAGTACATTTCTCGACTACACCTCTGGTGCGAGTGGGGAACTCAGGATTTATCTTATCAATAAACGGACGAGGATCTCGCCAGTTAAAACTTCTTGAACCATAAGGACAAGCTGCCACACAATAACGGCAACCGATACAGCGATGCCAGTCCATCATAACGATGCCATCCTTCTCCCGTTTCCAGGTCGCCTGGGTCGGGCAGACTCTGACACAGGGAGGATTATCGCAATGATTGCAAAGTATCGGAATCTGAGTATGAAGCACATGCTCTTCCAGATATTCATGTCCCTCATCTTCAAAGGCATTATGGAATTTCTCTTTCCAGATCCATTTTATTTCATCTTTGCGATTATCAAACTTAGGAACATTATGAACAATATTGCAGGCATCCACACAATCGGTACAGCCTTCCTCCTGAAGACATTTTTTCAAATCGATAACCATCGCCCATCGACTTCCAACCAATGGCTTGCCATCGGTAGCGGGAACCTGTTGAACTGCGGTCGAATCGACAGCAGGAGTCTCTTCCGATGCCAAAAGTTTTTTAGGCGAAGTAACCACGAAGCCTAATGCAGCCAACCCTGAGGCCTTGATGAATTTTCTACGATCTATACTCATCACTTCAACTCCTTCGGATCAACATGGCAATCCCAGCAATAGGGGTCAATACCAAGATAATTATGGCATTTATCACAGAATTGATCTTTGTTAGTATGACAACCAAGACAATTTCGCGTCAAGCTCATTTCAATTTCCTTACCATGTTGATCAATATCCATTCTTTCACCTTCTCTGACGACTTTATCGCGCCAAGTATTGAGAAGGTCCATATGGTTGGATGTCATATAAGCTGTTTCGCGAACACATTCAGTAGCATTGAGCGGTTTCTCCAATTCAGGAGCATAACCGGCTTTGCCGCTGGCAACATTATACCATATAGGAAAGGTTATCAGGATAAGAAAGATAACCAGACCAAGCATAATCTTAAAACGATCACGCATTTTCTGTCTCCTCCTTTCCTAATATTGGAGTCTGCCTCAAATCGGTGGCGCGTTCATTCTCACCTTTCATCACCAGGGCATTCCCCACTAATTCGTGAATACCGCATACTTCGACATCGGGCACCCAGTATTCCAATAAGGGAGGCAAGGTTGCTTTATCAATAGCACAGATACAAGCCAACATATTTACGCCATGTTTTTCCTTAACATACTTGACCGCATTTGCCCGGGGTAAACCACCGCGCATACGCATCTCGAAGTTCTCATCGGTCCCTAATCCGGAACCACTTCCACAGCAAAAGGTCTGTTCTTTAATAGTGTTTTCAGGCATTTCAATAAAGTTATTACAAACACTATTGATTACGTAGCGTGGTTCTTCAATGAGCCCCATAGCTCTTGCGGGATTACAGGAATCATGGAAAGTCACCCGCCAATGATCATTACGGCTGGGATCAAGTTTGATTTTATTATGCTTGATCAGATCAGCAGTGAATTCACAAATATGAACCATCTTAGTGGATCGAGCATGTTCAAACCGTGTTCCCGTAACCGGGCTAACCGGTACTTCAAGGAAATCAGCTGGTCCGTTCATTGTGTCCATATACTGGTGAAGCACACGCCACATATGTCCGCATTCACCACCAAGAATCCACTTTACACCAAGACGCTTGGCTTCCATATAAATTTTGGAATTCAAGCGCTTCATCATATCTGAGGAATGGAACAGACCAAAGTTTCCACCCTCAGAAGCATAAGTACTGAAAGTGTAATCCAGTCCGATCTCATGCAGGAGGGCTAGATAACCGAGGAATCCAAAATAATGCGGATCGCCAAAATAGTCAGCCGATGGTACTACGAATAATACTTCAGCCCCTTTTTTATTGATCGGTGCATCGACTCTAACCCCGGTTATTTCCTCAAGATCATCCATAGCAAATTCGACACTGTCTTTAAAACCATGCGGCTGGATGCCAAGATGATTGCCGGTACGGAAACAGTTCGAAGCTGGCGTTGAAATCCAATCAATATCAAGGCCAAGAAGATTGAGAAGCTCACGTCCCATCATGGTAATTTCTGCAGTATCAATTCCATAAGGACAAAAAACAGAACATCGGCGACATTCGGTACATTGATAGAAGTAATAGAACCATTCTTTGATTACTTCTTTAGTGAGCTTTCTTCCACCGGCCAGTTTTCCAAATATTTTACCAACCGTGGTAAAGTCATTGCGATAAATTGAGCGTAACAATTCCGCTCTCAGCACTGGCATATTTTTAGGATCACCGGAACCTATAAAGAAATGGCATTTATCAGCACAAGCACCGCAACGGACACAGATATCCATAAAAACTTTAAAGGATCGATATTTATCAAGGCGCTCTTTAAATCCCTTGTGGATAATTTCCTGCCAGTTTTCCGGTAAATGCCAGTCATCATCCATCGGTTGCCACTTTCTGGAAAATGGCTGTCCAAGATATGATGTGCTGGCCGGAACGGCACCATAATTAAACGTCCCTTTTTCGAATTTTACGGTAGGATCCATCCAGGATTTATTACCGGGATGGTGATCAATCTGCGCCACTTCTTCCGGAGATTTATGTTTTTCAGCCATAGTTACTCCTTCTCCAGCGGAAGACCCGCAGCTTTCATTACATCGTGGAATTCTTCTTCGTATTCAGCATAGGTATGCAGTTTCACATCATGATTCCAGGGATTGATATGACGTTTTACCCGATTGTTGTTAGCCAAATTCCGGGTAGGACTCAAGAACACGCCTCCCATATGCATAAGCTTACTGAACGGAAAATACATAAGCAGACAACTAACCAGGAAAAGATGAATATAAAAAGTTACTCCAATTCCTTCCGGAATGACCGGAGTAAGATTTAACAGATTCGTTGCCAGCTCTTTTATACCCACGATATCGGTTTTATCGTAATAACGCAGGCATATTCCACTGGTGACAATCGCCCCCAATAAAAAGAGAGCCAGATAATCGGCAACCAAAGAAATATATCTTACCTGAGGAATTACAACTCTTCGGAAAAAGAGATAACCAAGAGCACCAACCAGAATGAGATCTGTAATGTATAAAATAGGCAAGCCGATTTGGAAGAATCCATCCAAACTTTCTATATTCGAAATTATTTGAGGTACCGGTTCGATAAAGAAACGGAAATGCCTGATAATGACAACCAGAAAACTCCAGTGAAATGCCAGTCCGGCAGCCCACAGCCATTTGCTGGCGCTGTAGATAATTTTTGGTCCTTCCTTGACCTCCGCTCTGGTATTACGAAATAATGATCTGAAGAAAAATATCTCCAGAAACATTCTTCCGATTACTCCCCATATATTATAGGGACTCTCCAGATTATTTGATTTTATCCATGTCAGACTTTTCTGTTGTCCGCATGTTGTCGGAATGCGAAAAGGGACCGGAGATTTAGCCCAGTGGATCACGCGATAGATCAAGCCAATCAGAAATATACTTATTCCTGCATAAGGAATAATAACTCCAAAAAGGAATTCCAAATTAGCCGCGCCTACTCCAATCAGAGCCAAAGCTGTCAAAGCACATACAATAAGTAAGGCTGCAAAAAGATTCATCGGCCGGTTCCTCCTTCTCTGCTATTCACATGAAGTGGGATCATTTGTCTCATGCTCCTCCTGCCGGGGTATCACATTCTTGAAATTATTTGCATCAGTAAATAAATGAGCCTGCCGCTTGATATCTTTAATCCGGATTTCATTGATCCTGTCGCGGCAGTTCATATAACTGTCAAATGCTTTTAAAGCCAATTGATCAATTCGGTTCTCAAGAGTTAGAATCTCGTTTAAAGAAATATCAACCTGGCTGCTTTTATTGATAACTTCCCTGATAGCCTGTTTTAAAGAAAATACAAATCCGACTGCCTGAGCAGCAGTAAAGTTTTGAACTGTTCTGACTCGTATTAAATTATCCAGAGCGATAACTCCGGTATTTTCAATATCATCATTGAGAAAGGAGTTAAACAGGGCTTCGGTTTCAGTTGTAATAGTATAGCCTACCGGATTTTGAAAACGATCTGTTTGCTGTAATAGAAAACGCGAGCTATGAGAGGGATAGGTTTCAACTATCAACTGCACCCAGTTTTCGATAATTTTATCTTTCTCCCTGACAATTAGTTCTGGCAACATTATGACCTTTCAGATCTACCCAAGTAAACCAGCCGTATAGCGGCTCTTTCAAAAAGATACAATTGATAAAAACAGACTATGGCATAAAAATAGGGTCTCCACCTATAAGAATAACCGGAGACCCTGATTTCTTTTTTATACGCAGCCGGTCGGTTTAGCCAATCCAGCGACTTTACAAGCCCCTTTGGCTGGCCCAGAGGGGAACATCTCGTATACTTTTTTCAACGGAAAACCGGTCTCTTTGCAGAGTTTCCTGATCATAGGTGCGATACCAAATTTTGAATAGTAATCACGCAGGTAGTGTACCAGTTTCCAGTGGTCTTCGGTAAGTTCATCTACACCTTCAGTGCTGGCTAAGGCTAACGCAACCCGTTCGTTCCATTGTTCTGGCTCTTCCATAAATCCGTCTTCATCGACATCAATACTGACTTCATTCCATTCAAATTTAGCCATTTCATAACCTCCAATAATTTAGATTATATTTCGTAAAAGACTTCACATTCAAATTATATTACCGCATATCTATAAATCCGCAGGGGCAGTTTTCAGCACACTTCTTACACCCTTTGCAGAATTCCATTTTAACTTTATAAGGCTCACCTTTAACCAATGGTTTGACAATGGCGTTATCCTGGCAGAAACTCCAGCAGGTTCCACAATCAAAACACTTGCCGCAACTCATACACCGTTTTGATTCGGCCAACGCTTCCTCTTCGGTGAGAGTGCTGACTATCTCAGCATCCATTGTTTTAAGACGTTCTTCAACCGGCATCTCATGAATTTTCACCCGTTCTTTTTGCTCATAATAGGAAGTAGCCATCGTGTCCGGTTTGACAAGGGTTAAATCTTTCATGGGATCATAGGTGACTTCACTGGTGATCATTTCATGAATAGCTTCGGCAGCATAGCGGCCATGAGCTATAGCGGTAATGGCAATATCAAGATTAATATTATCACCGCCAGCATAAACTCCATCGACTTTGGTTTTAAAATGCTCGTCAACTTTTATCCAGTCGCGCCCTTCAATAAAATCTTCAAAGCCTTTAAAGTTGGGAGCCTGAGAAATAGCCGCAATCAAAGTTGACATTTTCAAATCATAAGTGTCACCTTCGATTGGCACCGGACGTCGACGGCCGGAAGAATCAGGTTCACCGAGTTCCATGCGCTGGCATTTCATTCCGGTAGCTTTACCATTTTCACGATAGAGTTCAATCGGGGCGGCTAGAAATTCAATTTTAACACCTTCTTCGATTGCTCCTTCGATTTCAGGATCAATAGCCGGCATCTCGGTTTTGGTTCGTCTGTAAAGGATAGTAACTTCAGCACCCAAACGACGCGACACACGAGCGGCATCAATGGCTGTATCACCACCACCAATAACAACAACGTGATCTCCGACTTCAACTTTTTCGCCGCTATTGGTGCGATGAAGGAAATCAGTTCCGGTAAAAACATTGTCAGCATTTTCACCTTCAAGACGAAGGAGATAACCCTGATGAGCTCCCAATCCGACAAAGATTGCTTTATAATCTTTCTGAAGATCAGTGTATTTAATATCTTTACCGATCATGGTATTGAGTTTCAGTTCCACGCCCATATCGCAAATACGATTTATTTCCGCATCGAGAATATCACCGGGTAAGCGGTAATCGGGGATACCATAACGGAGCATACCGCCCGCTTTGGGAAAGGCTTCAAAAACCGTCACCGGGTAACCATGCCGAGCCAGATGATAAGCGGCTGTCATTCCAGCCGGTCCGGAGCCTATTACAGCAATTTTTTCCGCACGGATTTCTTCGGTCATTTTTTTTGGTACTAGTTTTTTCTCCAGTCCAAAATCACCAAGGAAGCGTTCGAAGGCATTTATTGAAACAGCCCCTTCAAGCTTGGTACGATTACATTCTGTTTCGCAAGGATGCGGGCAAACCCTGCCGCAAACTGATGGGAACGGACTCTTCTCCATCCAGGTATGCCAGGCTTCAGTTAATGCCTGTTCATTTGACTTTTCATAAGCTTCTGCTTTGGAAAGCAACATCAAGGACTTCCTGATGGGATTATGATTGGGACAATTATTAGTACAGGGTGGTTTTTTTTCTACAAAATATGGCCGAAGATCCGTCTCCTGAACACCACCTTGTCCACTGGAACCAAAACTGTGTCCCCGTAAACCTTTACTCTTTTTCTTTACGATCTTAGCCATGCTGTATCTCTTTCATCGAAGTGTTATTTTTCAAAACAGTTAAAACCTGATTTTACAGTATCATGTTATTCCTGTTGTAAAACCTTTATTTTAAAATTTACATATTTATTCTATACCGTTACTCTATATCTTTCACCCTCCGAATCGGATATCGTTTCAGTTGTCTTTCCTGCTTTCATGCTTTTGTTATAATCTCTGGCATTGTGCACTAAAGTTGATGCCCATGACTTTGTCCCGAGAGCATGGATATGGGTATAGCAGGCAAAAACATTTTTGTAACACAACCCATCACGCTTATTACCGAGTCCCACGCCTTTGTTCATAGCCATACAGCCTAATTGATTATCAAGATTAACAACCGATCCGGAATAATGAAATTCATGCCCCTTTAATATTTCTCCGGTATTATAATATGAGTTAGGCTGGTCAATGATGTTTTCAGTATAGCCATGCCCGACCGGTTTTTCATTCATTTGCAAATCAATATCAAAAAGACCTGTCATGGGAAATGATTCATCGTTCCACTTTAATGAATTACAAAGATAAATAAGCCCGCCGCATTCGGCATAAATCGGGAGCCCCAATCTGGCTTTATCTTTTATTGCATTCATTAATTCCCGGTTAGCAGAGAGCTGTTTGGCGTGAGTTTCGGGAAATCCTCCGCCGATATACAGAGCATCTATTTCAGGTAGTTTTTTATCTTCAACAGATGAAACAGGTATTAACTCAGCTCCGCTTTTTTCTAATGCTTCCAGATTATCAGGATAATAAAAAGTAAAGACTGAGTCTTTGAAATAACCAATCCTCACCTTAACATCTCCACTGGTAATTGTCTCTTTGGAAGTCAATTTTTCAGTTATATCAAGTATATCAGGAGCAGATTTTGCAATATTTAAAATTTCATCAACATCAAGATATTTTTCAGCAATACTGCAAAGAGAAGAAGTTAACTTATCATTAGCTGCAAATTCAGCAGGAGGAACCAGCCCAAGATGTCTGCCGGGTATAAGATTGGCTTCTTTGCCAAGTTTAGGAATTGATCCCAGAACCGGAAGGCTGCAGAATTCTGTAATAGCATCAGTAATTATTTTTTGATGTCTCTTACCGGCTACATTATTGAGAATAATACCAGCGAGATTCAGTTCCCGATCAAAATCTCTGCATCCGTTTATTATAGCAGCTGTTGTTCTGGTCATTTTGGTTACATCAACAACCAGCACTACCGGAGCTTTCAAAAGTTTTGCCAACTCGGCTGTGCTGTGCGTTCCCTTTACATTTACACCATCGTAAAGGCCGCGATTCCCTTCGATTAATGAAAATTGAGAGTCCTGAGAATGAATGATAAAAGAAGTCATAACTTCTTTTTTACCCATTAAAAAAGTATCCAGATTATAACAGACGTGCCTGGCGGCAAAACCCAGCCAGGCAGCGTCTATATAATCGGGGCCTTTTTTGAAGACACTCAGTTTATCCCCTTTGCTTTTCAAATAAGCAGAGAGGCTTAAACTTATTAGTGTCTTACCGGAGTCGCCGGATAACCCGGCGATCACCAGTCTCGGTAAATTCATACCCATTTGTCAGCCTCAAAAACTGCAATTAATCGTTGGCTGCACCTTCTCTATGCGGCAGTTCCAAAAAGCTTCCACCAAAATAGGTGTAAACCAATCTACCTGAGTTGACTAATTCTTTTATGGCTGACTTGCAGGTTTGTTTATCGCACTCATCACCATAAATTTCAATCATAGCCTTACTCAAATCAGTCGGTTTCAGCTTTTTTTGTCCAGTCGCATCTTTTACCATCTTAAACATGGCATCAGCAATTTCATTAACGGCCTTCATAATAAATATCCTTTAAAAAGAAATGTGTGTTGACCGTTTAAATGTCAGACCGGCGTGTTTGAAATCATCAATATGTACTTTCTCGAATTCAATACCGGTCATCTTGAAGAATTTCGGCCAGCCAATACGCTCAATCCATTCACCCATTCTTTCATACGGATGCGCATTCTTGGCCCAGGTATCTACCAGATTTCTGATAGCATCGGTAACTTCGGGCCAACGCGGCGGATTGTTGGGAATAAATGGAATAGCCAATTTTGAGAACATTGGTTCGTGGCGGGCATTGGATACTTTACCGCCTACCCAAATCGAAACACCGTCATTAAGAGGATCATTGAGTGTCATTGACGGACAAACAGTGAAGCAGTTGGCGCAAAACATACAGTCATCTTCGATCACCTCAACTGATGGGTTCCCTTCAATTGTAGCCGGTCGGATAGCTGCTGTAGGACAGGCTGCTACTACACTTGGAATTTCACATTGTTTCTTGAGCATTTCATGATTTACTTTTGGTGGACGGCGGTGAATACCGAGAATAGCGATATCAGAACAGTGTACCGCACCACACATATTCAGACAGCATGCCAGAGCAATACGTAATTTGCCCGGAAGCTTTCTTTCAACAAAATATTCATGGAGATCATCCATGACGCATTTCACGATACCAGAAGCATCGGTTGCCGCTGAGTGGCAGTGAACCCATCCCTGAGTGTGGACAATACTTGTAATGGAATTGCCAATACCTCCGACAGGATGGCCTATTGCTGCTAGATCTTTGATAAGAGCATCGATTTTGGAATCATTGTCCATCAGAAATTCAACATTATGACGGCTGGTAAAGCGAAGATGTCCACCACAATATTTATCAGCCAGATCACAATACATTCTGATTTTATCAATACTGATCAGACGGCTTGAGGCGGCTCTAACTGTAAAAAGTTTGTCGCCTGTTTCGGAAACATGAACCATGACGCCCGGTTTCAGGATTTCATGATATTTCCATTTCCCATAATTGGCTTTAATAACCGGGGGCAAAAATTTCTCATAATGTGGCGGCCCATAATCTGTGCGCCTATCTTGTACTTCTGCCATATTAACCTCTATTTCTTAAACTTATTATTTTCTGTTATTGTAAATTTCTATCAGCTCTCTTCTTCCTCTTCACCATCATCTTCTTCATAATAATCCTCATAGAAGACATATGGATTTTCACGAGGATGAGCTACCATTTCAGGTACAATATCAATTTCACATGCTTCAAGGAAATTACCCATTCCGACACGCTGGATAAACTCACCCACACGTTCACGAGCTTTCCCTTCTTCACACCAGAGATCCCAGATCCGTTCGACCATTTCTTTTATTTCGGTGTAAGGTGGTTCTATTTTTATGAAAGGAACGATAACAGATGAGAGAAGAGCTCCTCCAACGATTGGGGCTTTGGATCCAAGAAGAATAGTGGCGCCGCGATCTTTACCCGGACGAAGAGCTTTGGGCATTACATTGATGCAGTGCATACAGCGGACACAGTAGGAATTTTCAATTGAGATTTCCTTGCCGTCAAAATCCATGCATTTAGCCGGACAATTACCGACTACATCGCGCATTATATTCATTCCCTTATCAGCGTATTCTTTTACAGCTTTCTGATCAATCTGTATATCATCTCGCCAGGTGCCAATAATCGACATATCTGCACGAGCAATTGAAGCAACACAGTCATTGGGACAGCCGGACATTTTGAATTTGAATTTGTACGGGAAGGCTGGACGGTGTAATTCGTCCTGGAAAGTATTGGTCAAATCATGTGTGAGAGCCATCGTATCATAACAGGCCCATTCACAACGCGACATGCCGCAGCAACAACTGGGTGTACGAACATCAGATCCGGAACCGCCCAAATCAAAATCAATTTTTCCTAATTCTTCAAAAACTGGTTCCAATTCCTCAGTTCTGGTACCTAATAAAATGATATCCCCTGTAGAACCATGCATATTAGTTAAACCAGATCCATGTTTTTCCCAGATGTCACAAAGTTTTCTTAGAACTTCAGAAGTGTAATACCAACCACACGGCTGGTTAACACGGATTGTGTGGAAATGTGAAACACCGGGGTATTTTTCCGGTAAATCGGTATATCTTCCGATAACACCACCACCATAACCCATGACACCAACAATACCGCCATGTTTCCAGTGGCCAATTTTTTCTTCATAAGATTGTTCTAAAAGACCAAGCAGATCTTTTGACATCGGACTCCGTTTAGCCGCCATCTTGATTTCTTTTACAAAACTAGGCCAAGGCCCCTTTTCAAGTTCATCAAGCATTGGGGTTTTGGGTAATGCATCAGCCATTGTAACTCCTAATTCTACTGGTCCTTATTTACCAGTCTTTATCCATATCTTAAAAAATTATTTTATATTCACTATTCAACTAAGTTGTAATTTCATTTAATCTAATGTATGATCATCATTTAAAACAAAACCAATTTAGTTATTTTTTTCACTAACTCAACTATGTATTTAAATATAAACGGCAATATAGTCAAGGATTATTTGTGAAAAAATTCATTATCTTTATATTTTCATTATTTTATATCGGACATTTTATGTATTATTTCATATATTTTTAAGTATTTATACAACAAGACTTTAGGATGCGGTCATTAAGGCTTTTATGACTACATAAGTTAAGAGGACAAAATTAGCGATTTATTAAAGATCTATCAATCTTCTAAAATTATACTTTTTTTATCGGATTAGTAATATAATGACTAAAAAAAAAGAACCCCCCGATATACGAGAGGTTCTATTTTTCAAAAATAATATATATTTTACATATCTTTGTATGGATTTGGTCCGACTGTATTCATTACTTCAAGGAAATCATCAAATATACCAGGGATTTTGTCGTAATCTGTTATCGACAATTCATGTACCTCGACTCTTTCCTCTTCCAAAACAAGTTGTTTTAGTTTTTCACGGACATTATCCATACGATAAGCGGCCAATTCTGAACCTTTTACAAAGTGACACTGATAATCATCACCTTTTTTACAGCCAATCAGAATTACACCGTCAAAACCACTGGCCAGAGCATCACTGATCCAGACCGTATTCATAGATCCCAGGCATCGCAGCGGTATAATACGAATCATAGCATTGTATTTTTTATGCTGCATGGCTGAAATATCAACAGCTGGAAGAGCATCATTTTCACAAATAAAGACCAAGATTCTTGGTTTTTCATCAAATTCATCGGGCATCGAAATCGATTTGATAATCTGTGAAACCATATTGATGCTATAATCCTTAAAGGAAATAATGCGCTCCGGACAGGCTCCCATACAGATACCACAACGACGACAGCGGAATGGATTAGGCTTTGGAGTCCCCTTCTCATCTTCATCAAGCACTCCAAACGGGCATTCTTCAGTACAACGTTTACATTGGGTGCATCGCTGTAGGAAGAAATCCGGGAAACTGGCATCACCAGAGCGTGGATGAACCGCTACCCCGCGAGCGATTGATTCAACAGCTTGAATTGCTTTTAGAGCAGCACCGTAGGCATCGCTCATAGCAGATCCAAAGTCCATCGGAGCTCTCACTGCACCAGCCGCATAGATACCGGTACGACGGGTTTCATAAGGGAAGCAAATAAAATGGGAATCAGGGAAGCCATACTTAAAGGTTGGCAAATCTGTCCCCTGACGATAGGTCAGGTTAAGAATTCTGGCTCCGATTTCAGCTCCGGCAGCAGCTTTTTTACCGTCCTCGGTTTTACCCTCTTCCGGTTTCTCTTCGACGACTTCACCCTCCACTGGCTCGGCCACAACTCCAGCATCTTCAACCTTGGTCGATGGAACCAAACCGGTTGCCAGTACAACCATATCAGCCTTAATGCAGATATCATCGCCAAGCAATGTCTCGGATACATCGATTTTAAGCTGGCCATCGCCTTCTTTGGTGACACTTTGCAGTTCACCTTTGGTGAAAAAGACAGCCTCATCGTTTTGAACCGCAGCATAGAATTGTTCAAACTGCTGAGGGGAGCGGACATCTTTATAGATGACGTAGATTTTAGCATCAGGATAATTTTCCCGAACATATTTAACCTGTTTGAGTGAAACACGACAGCAAACTGCGGAACAATATGGAAGATGATCCTGATCCCGGGAACCGGCACATTGTAAAAAGACAATACTCTCTACCGGTTTTCCATTTGAGGGGCGTTTGATCTCACCTTTTTTGTACATATCTTCAAGTTCAATATTGGTTATCACATCAGGTGATACACCATAACCCCATTTCCCCAATTTATTAGTATCATAGGGTTTCCAGCCGCTGGCCAGAATTATCGAACCGACTTTAAGTGATTCCTGAGTACCATTTTGCAGAGTAACATCAAAAAGGCCTGGTTGACCAGCAGTCTTCTTAACCACCGTGGAGGTATGAACCGTTATATTATCATTTGATGTGACAGATTTAATAAGGTCGTCTTTTCCAATTTCTACCGGAATTTCATATGGGGGCTGTTTGGGGAATGCTTTTGAGAATTTATTCGCCCAGCCACCCAATTCTGCCTCTTTTTCCACAAGATGGACTTTATAACCGGCATCTGCCACAGCTTTGGCAGCCGTCATACCGGCCATACCACCACCAACAACCATAATATCCTTGCTGGTTTCTTCGATATGCGGTTCTGGAATTTCAGTATTAGTTACTTTGGAGATACCCATATTAATGTAGTCATCTGCCAGTGTTTGAGTATCTTCATCGTTTGGTTCATGAGAATAAGTTACATATTCACGCAGAGCAACCCGTTCGGTCATCACTTCATGTCCGAAATCGAATAATTCCGGGAAATACCTGTTGGAACAGGCAGCAATAACGACACGGTTTAAGCCTTCACCAGCAATATCATCTTTGATAAATTTGATACCATCATCGTTACAGAGAGTATCATGGGTTTTACAGACAGCGACTTTACTTTTGTGTTCTTCGATAAGTTTATCGCAATCAAGGGAGCTACCGATGTCGCAACCTTTACATATATAAAGACCAATTTTTTTATCCATGACTTACCTCTTCCCTCCGGCGATGATTGCTTTAAGAGCCGCACCGGTGGCATCCTGAACTGTTGCCGAAACTTCAAATGGACGCAGAGCTGTTCCGGTTCCGATAACTCCCTTGCCGCCATTGTTGACAATAAATCCAAAATCATCCAGAGTCGTTTCAAGAGGGGGTTTATCATCAAGAGAATTGGGTACCATTCCGACAGCGAGAACAGCCATATCGACTTCGGTTTTTGTAATTTCTCCGGTTAGAGTATTTTCTGCTTCCAGAATAAGGTTTTGATTTTCGGGATTCTCTTTTATAGATCCTACTTTGCCACGATGGAAATGCAGTTTCTGGTCAGCCTGCATTTTAACATAAAAATCTTCCAACCGGCCGGGTGAACGGACATCGATATAATACAAATGAATTTCAGCTTCGGGATAACGCTCTCTGATATAAGTTGCCTGTTTCATCGAGGCCAGACAGCAGACAGCCGAACAGTACGGAAGATGGTTTACATCACGTGAACCCGCACATTGAACGAAACCGATGTTGGTAATCTCTTTTTGATCGGAGGGGCGAACTACCTTGCCGCCAAATGGTCCGGTTTTTGAAGCCATTCTCTCCATCATAACATTGGTTACGACATTTGGATATTTGCCAAAACCGAGATTATCTATCTTCGAGGCATCATATGGCTTCCATCCGGTAGCCCAGACAATGGCGCCAACTTTGGCTTTGATTGTACGGGGTTTCATATCCAGATCAATAGCGCCGTATTCGCAGGCATCAACACATTTTTTCATAGCAGGATCAATGGCAAATTCGGGATCAATCACATAGCGATTGGGGTAGGCCATGACGTGGGGGTGATAGATGGCTTTGGTCTTATCAAGGCCATAATTGAATTCATTATCTCTTTCAATCTCACAAACCTCGGCGCATTTCCCGCAATTAGTGCATTTATCGTTAACGAAGCGTGGTTTTATGGTAAGAGAAACGGTATAATCCCCCGGAGTACCTGAGACATCAGTCACTTCCGTCAACGTTAAAACCCGCATGTAGGGATTGATGCGCAGTCTTTTTAAATTGATTTCGATCCCGCAGGTAGGGGGGCAGAGTTTAGGGAAATATTGATTCATTCCCGCAACCCGTCCGCCTATCGATGGAAGTCTTTCTGCCAGGATGACATGTTTTTGCAATTCAGCAGTTTCGATAGCAGTAGTTATACCGGCAATACCGCCGCCCACAACTAATGTATCTGCCTGAATTACATCCTGGACCGGTTCATATTCGGCCATATTGTTCTCCTTGAAGCCCTTACCATTATCAGGCAGAAGCTCAGGTTTTCCTTAATGGCTCCGCCATTAATATAGAATACGAAGCCAGTTTATTCTCAAAATGAACCCTCAGGTTCAGCTACTTTGTGACAAAAGTAACACAATCGATTTTTAATTGTCAAGCAATTAAGCCAAAAGATACCATAATCTTCCGGATTTTAAAGGGCGCAAACATTCTAAAAATAAAACAATTAAGCAATTTGTTAAGTAGCTTATAAACTATTTTTAGTAAGAAATATTATCCAGTTATCTGCTTAGCTTTAATTATCAATTTCCCGAGCTGACTTCAAACTATAGGTGTCGACCACACCTCCCCTTGTATCTCATTACTTATCAATAAGTTGCAACGCAATTATTTGAGCAATAACAATTAAATGTGCAATAAACTTATGAGTGAAATTTAAATTTCAAAATATTGCTTCACCTGCAACTAATCATATTTATAAAAAATGCAATTTTTAATTCTTCATATTCTACTTTTTTAGTTTTTTTTAATAATTTGAGTAAATGAAATATTTCACAATATCGAATATTCCATCAATTGGTTGAAATTGATTACTATACCATATTTTTATGATTCAGGATTTAATTGAGTAGCTTAAATTATTTCTGATAGCATTTTTATATATTCGGGAGTTGTGCCGCAACAACCGCCAACAATGTTTACCAAGTTTTGATCTGCCAATTGCTTAATAGAATTTGTAAACATTTCAGGAGAGACTGGATATTTCCCATTTCTATCAGGCAAACCGGCGCTGGGATGAATTGATGCCAACAAACCGGTTTCATCTTCTATTTTTTTAAGAAGATTATTTCTATTTTCACACTCCGTAGAACAATTCAGACCAATACAAAACACATTATAACCATTTGATAGATTTATGAGTTCATTTATCAGGTTTTCAATATCTTTGTTATTGAATTTTGGAATAATTGTCGCCGATAGACAAATCGGATATGAGTTGTTACCTAATTCATTTAAAGCCGACAATGCAGCCCTGACATTATCTGCACTGAAGATAGTTTCAACCAGAAGGATATCCACTCTCCCATCAACTAATCCCTGTACCTGAGGTAAATATGATTCCTTTAATTCTTCAAATGATTTTAAAGCAAATCGAAAGCTATTAGCAGAATCGTTCGAACAGACATATCGGGTTGGACCTAACACTCCGGCAACAAATCGTGGTTTCGCTGGATTTAGAGAGGTAAATTTATCTGTTTCTTCC
>JBDRQG010000451.1:0-3255 GCA_043826475.1 bacterium | reverse complement strand
TACCGAGGGGAAAAAAATATTGTCATCCTCAACAAATTCCCTTACAACTCCGGCCACATAATGGTCTGTCCCATAAGGCATATTGGTCAGCTTGAAAAACTTACTGAAGAAGAAGGGAACGAATTTTTTGAACTTACGCGTCTGGCAGTAAAAGTTCTCAAGAAAGCCCTCAAACCGCATTCTCTTAACATTGGTATGAATCTTGGCAAATCCTCTGGTGCTGGGATCCCGGCTCATCTTCATATGCATATAGTACCACGCTGGACCGGTGATACAAACTTTATGCCTATAATCGGCAAGACCAATGTTGTCTCGGTGCCATTGGAAATTGTATATGAGGCTATCAGGAAAGAATTTGATAAGCTATGAGCTCCAAGCGAAAAATTCCAACCAAATCCGAACTGGTACAGCTTCAGAAGCTGTATAAAACCGATGAGAAAATCGGTGAACGGCTTGGCGGAGTCCCGGCTTATCTGGTAGCATACTGGCGGAGGAAAAAAAGTGTTCCCAAACATTCCCAGCCAAAATTTTCTGAAAATGAAATCCGCAATCTATGGGAGCGGTTCGGTGATGATGACCGCTGTGGTCTTGAAATGGGGATTTCAAAAGCTGCTTTTTATAATTGGCGTCGGCGTTACGGTATTCATGAAAAACCAGCCTTTTTAAAATTGGAACAATTGGAGCTGAACCTCCCGGGAATTAATCATCGGAACCAAACTACAACTTTGTATGGCAAGCAGACTATTACCCAGAAAATTTTAGCTCGAGCCGCTGGTCTTGAAAAAGTAAAAGTCGGGGAGTTGATTGTTGTTGAACCTGATATGGTGGTAATCAATGAAAATGCAGGTGACGTTATCAGGACTTTCAAAGAGATTGGTATCGAGTATGTTTGGAATCCGACTAAAATTGTTATCGGGCTATCACATGGTAATGGAAGCAATAGCATCCCGATTGATAACAAGCTGGCGCGGGAATTTGTTAAACACCAGAAAATTGAAAACTTTTTTGATTTGCAGGATGGGGCTTTCCATCAAGCAGCTTTTGAGCAGGGTTTGATTCATCCCGGACAGTTAGTTCTTGGGTCAAATAAATATTCTATCTCTTATGGCGCCCTGTCAGCTTTCGCCACTGGAATTGACACTACTGAAATGGCTTCTGTTTGGGCGGGTGGAAGATTATGGCTCAAAGTTCCCCCTACAATACGAACCGATATCAGCGGACGAAGGTCGCGCGGAGTATATGCAAAAGATGTGATTCTGGCTGTTATCAAACAATTAGGTATTAACAGGGCAAATTATCAAGCGATCGAGTACTACGGCCAGGCAATCACCAATATGAGTATCAGTGAAAGAATTACTCTTTGCAGCCTTTCGCTTGAAATGGGAGCAAAAGCAGCTATTTGTCAATTTGAAGCTATTACTCGACGTTATCTTAATAATCGGACATCAGCGCTGTATCAACCCATTATAGCCGATAAAGATGCTGAATATGAGGAAATGTTTCAATTTAATATTGATAAATTAACGCCTCAGATTGCTGGACCGGATGGTATTAATACTATCAGACCGGTTCGAGAAATAGAAGGTCTTAGGATTCATCAGGTGGTTGTTGGCACTTGCAGTAATGGCCGCTTTGATGATATTAAAATATTGGCTGATATTTTAAAAGGGAAAAAGGTTAATAAAGGGTGTCGGATGATTCTGATCCCGAGTTCAAATAAGGTTTATCTTAAAGCACTTAAAAAAGGTCTGATCAGAGTTTTAGCTGAGGCTGGTGTAATAATCAATAGCACCGGATACAATCCCTTTATGGAGGGAGTACAAAAACTTATGGCTCCCGGAGAACGATGCCTTTTGACTTCAGGATCTTCAATGGGATATAAACACAAAGAAGAAGGAACTGAAGTCTACCTATGCTCCCCTGCCACTGCCGCAGCATCAGCCTTGAACGGTCAGATTACAAATCCTGAACCATATGTAAGATAAATTTATATATTTCTAATCCTTCAGAAATTTATTAAGCTAAATATGTCCAGTTTACGGACACTTTGCTAAAAAACAGAGAAAGCCCGGAAGTTTTGGCGCTTGTAGGTTGTTGAGATACATAGTGTTATATGCCAATAAATTTTAGATGGAGATTCCTGTCCAATATCTCGACAAAAAACAGATCCGTTAATCCACACAGAAGATCACCATAAAAGCTATCTATCTGTAAAGCAACAGATTGCGCATCAAGGATAAAATAAGATACGTTTGGGCTTACGGATTGCTTTGATTACATATAGTCAAGTAAAACAAATACCTAGAGAGGTCTTAATTGAAAAAGCAAATTACCCTTTTAGCGATTCTGATTAGTTTTGTTCTGATTTACGGAAGTGCTATTGCTTTCCCTTTAGGTACAACGGTAACTTATCCTCCATCAATTTTGGGTTGGGATTATAAAGAACATATTGATTTTTATGAAATCGGCGGATTAAGTGATGGCTACCGTCTTGGTGATGATGGGCGTTACCCTGCATCGATGAATTATAGCCATTTATTACCCGGTGAATTCAACTCTGCAACTTGCAATGTTACCGAGGCTTATTTGGCCATAACAGCCTCTATGATTGACGAATGCGGCAATGAGGTTTTTGTTGAAGGTGAATGGCAGGGAAATCTTAATACAACATGGACCTGGATCTTTTACACTCCTATTACAATATTTAATTTAATTGATCTTCCCTCTGAAGTATGGAGCGGGGAAGAACTGAATATCCAGATTAATGCTAACGAAGGAAAACTCAAAATACATAGTTCGGTTTTTGCAATGAACTACGAATGCACCAATGAACCGATTCCTGAACCGTTGACGATCTGCATGGTAGGCTTAGGTTTAGTAGGAATTGCTTACATTCGTCGTAAGAAATAATCCTATATTTATAAACCCACTTAAAAAGCCAGTATTAACACTGGCTTTTTTTAATAATCTGAATTCCATAGCACAAAATATCTCAAAATACAATCTTACATACCAGACTCTATTTGTCCAGTATCTGGACAGGCTGAAATTTCCCTCTAGATTCTATAATAATACCTCGTTGTTTAACAACGACTTACAATCACTTGAAGCCTGGAACTTGAGCAATGTCCAGAATCTTGACAGTCAATATATTTCTTGAATCGTAGAATAAATTATTTTAAAGATAATATAGAGCTTAATAGTCTACATATCAACGACATACCTTTTTATGCTTTTCGCATTGTAAAAAACTGG
>JBDRQG010000450.1:0-8511 GCA_043826475.1 bacterium | reverse complement strand
TTAACATTGTCGAAACTAAATTCACAGCGGTTGCGGAATCCTGCCTGATGGGCGACATCATCCGCTTCGAGAAAATAGATTGTGTTAGCCGAAAAAAATATAAATGCCGCCAGCATCAATAAAACTGATGGGAGTTTTTCTCTTTGTACCAATTTCACAATAAAGCCATCCTAATATTTAATCCATTTAATGATTTCCGGAAGAGTCGGTCTTTTGCCGTACATTAAAATCCCAATCCGGAATATTTTGCTTGTCAGCCAAATCATACCGACAACTGATAAACAGACAATAATAAACCCAAGGGCAGCTTCTCCGATTATACCATGAAAGAGGGAATAATCCGATAGGGTCGGTGCAAGGAAAATAACCCGCATCATCATCATAGTCGGCACTAAGAAAGGAATCAGGGAAATGACAACGGAGAAAGTCGAATTAGGCTCCTGGATGACATATATTCCAACCATAAAAGGAAGAACCATCATCATCGTGATCGGGAATATAAAACTCTGGGCTTCTTTCTCATTGTTGACAATTGAACCTATCAGGGCAAACAGGGTCGAGAATAAAAGATAACCTGAGATCATAAACAGAATAAAGAAAATGATAATAACCGGGTTAAAAAGGATCCTGTCAATTGAGGGGTTAATTTCGAATGCCCCTTTCATGCTGTAAATGCCGATTCCCAGGATGACCCAGATAAAGACCTGGGTGAATGTCGCCGCTCCCAGTCCCATAACTTTTCCCATCATAAGCTGGAACGGGCTTACGGATGAAATAAGGACTTCCATAATGCGGGAATTCTTTTCTTCGATAACCGAACGCATGACTAACTGGCCATATCCGAAAATCATTCCAAACATTATCCCGATAAAAATTATGGCACTGAAATATTTTATTTCGAACGGAATCGACTCTCCCTTGGCATCCCTTGTGGGAAGGTTGAGTTGCCGGGTCAGGGTTAAGATCGAATCCACTTCAAGGTTTACATTGGACTCATCTAACCTGATTGTAGATAAGATCTGAGACAGGCGGTATTCAAACCTGTTGAGAGATCTGAAATTGTCGGAGTTAGTGACGACATACGAACTGGTGTCATTGAGATGAGCATCAGCTCCGATAACTAAAAAGTATTTTAAAGATTTATTGTTTATTTTTTCAACCAGGGAATCGTACACCGTCTTAAATCTATTTTCATCGCCATTCAGAATCTTGACATTTTCAACGACCCGGTAATAATCAGTAGTATCATCATCCAATTTGTATTCTTCGAGATCGGTGGTAAATTTTTCCCCAATATTATATTGGCTCTGATCGATAATGGCCAGCAATTCCGTATCGGAGGATTTCTTACTGGCCAGCATGGCCGGTATGATCGAAAAAGCAGCCATTAATACCGGGGTCAAAATGATCCCGATTATAAACGATTTTTTCTTTACTACCTGCGCGTATTCTCTTTTGAAGATAACCCAGAATTTAGACATTGGCTCCCCCCTTCAACTGATCATACTGTGTAGGATCTATCTTAGCCATGTCGATAAAAATGTCATAAAGCGAGGGTTCCACAATTTCGAATCGTTTAATCGATACTTTATCACATATGGATTTTAATATGTTATCAGTATTAGTGTCGCTCTCTAAATTTAATTCAATATAATTATTAAATTCGGAAATACTTTTTACGCCCGGAAGTGATGCCATAAAAGCTCCGTCACCTTCCATCTCAACCTGAATACAGTTTTTCCCGAATTTCGCTTTTACATCGGATAACCGTCCATCGATGACCTTTTGTCCGCTTGAGATCATACAGATATGGTCGCAGAGTTTCTCTGCCTGTTCCATGACATGGGTTGAAAATAGGATTGTTTTGCCAGACCGTTTAAGTTCCAGAATTATATTCTTAATCTTTTCCATATTCAGGGGATCGAGGCCAGAGAATATTTCATCCAGAATAATCATTTCCGGTTCATGAAGAATTGTAGTTATAAACTGAAGCTTTTGTTGCATCCCTTTGGAGAGTTCTTCCACTTTCCTATTTTTATAATCAATAAGGTCTAATTTCTCAAGCCAGGGATCAGCTTTTTCGGAGATATTTTTGAACTTATAACCTTTTAACTCCGCCATATAGGTGATGATCTCTTTAAGAGTCATTTTCTTATAGAGTCCGCGTTCTTCGGGAAGATACCCAACCCGGTTCTTAAAATCTTTTTGAGGCGGAGCGCCGTCAATCAACACCCGGCCGGAATCGGGCATGGTAATGTTCATGATCATTCTGATCGTAGTTGTTTTACCGGCTCCATTAGGGCCGATAATACCACAAATCAAACCTTCAGGCACTTCCAGTGAAAGGTTGTCAACCGCTACTTTTTTATCGAATTCTTTGCGGATATTTTCTAATTTAAGCTTCATTATTCTCCATTTATTCACAATTCAGTCTGTTTTATAAAAGGTGGCTTCACCCACGTCAACTAAAAGAGTTTAAATACAAATTATTAATTTTAAATATTAATCATTTGACCCATACCGAGAGCATTTGCGACAGCATGCCCGGCATGACAGTTGTTAAAAAACATATAGACTTTGTTTACTTTTTTCTTCTCTTCTAATTTCTTAAGTTTTAATCTCCATTCTTCCAGTTCATCTTTTGAGTAATTATAATCATATCTAAGGGCTCCCCCATTCCACCATTCTCTGGCATTACGGCCATGAAGGCGGATATAAGCGGTGTCAGTAGTGGCAAAGCAGTCCGGGTTGAGAAGGCCATTTAATGGCGGTTCATCGACACAGACATAACCGATATTTTCGTTTCGAAGGCGATCATACATATTTCTATTTACCCAGCTATTGTGGCGAAATTCAACGAATAATTTGTGAGGAGAAAGAATTTCATTGATCATACTGACATAATCGAGGGTATTCTGATTAAATTTAAACGAATAGGGGAACTGGGCTAAGAGTCCCGAAAGCGTACCTCTCTCTTCTAATGGCTTTATAGCCTCGGAAAATTTTGCTAGATCGCTTTCGAGATTATCCCGCTGGTGAGTAAATGATTGCGGTACTTTTATAATAAAATCAAACCCTTCGGGGGCTTTTTTTGCAATAGTATTCATCGCTGCCTGACTGGGAATGTGATAATAAGTGGAGTTTATTTCTACGGTTGGGAAATGCTTTATATAATAATCGAGCATTTTCCCCTTATCGGTTCCATCTGGATAAAAATTCCCTTTCCAGTCTTCAAAGCTGTAGCCCGATGTTCCGATTCTAATTTCCACAGGCTTCTCCTGTATTGTTATTAATTTTATATAAGTACCATCAGACACGGAAATATATTCATTGAGCTGTAGCAAATTAACTAAAAACCGAGTTTTTCCCTATTTTCAGGCGTATCGAGATATACCCGCCATTCGTCAACCATATCGTCTACGATTTTTGCTGACCAGAGAAACGAACCATTGAAAAAATCTTCATTGGAACAAGATGCGTATCCAAGCATTGTAACAAAGTTATCATGAGATTCAATGCGGTTGAAAGTGTTCTTATAATCGGGATATTTCTCAAAGAACCATTTCCATCCACTTACCATCTTATCTTTTCCAGGATTGACACCATCTCCGGTATCTATAAATGTATGATTTTCTGTCATGAGGCTGGCTAATCCTTCAATATCTCTGGAAGTGATATATTCATTAAACTGCAGGGCAATTAATTTTGGATCTTTAGTATTCATAAGTTTCCCATATTATTTTAATTAAATATTAAAAATATATCATGATATAAACATCACATTTTACTTACTATCTTTAATCTGCTGGAATCTTACGAATTTACATTTAGGACAAACCCATTTGCGCTGTTTGTGAAAAGATCTTTTTTGCTCGATCATCGATGATTTGCATTTGGGACATTTCATAAACTACACCCTTAAAATTACTGAGTAAGTTTAAGAAAATCAGAAAGCAGAAATTCCATGCGACCGATAAAAGTAGACATCCGTGACATAACCGTATACCCAAAAGTAGTTCCAAAAAAGGCCATCAAAAAGTATGTCCCAATTTTTGCCGAGACACCAAGCACCCCTTTGTGTTCACGACTGAAATAAAAATAGGAAAGGGTGGTAAGCACGCCAATCAATACGACAATTACAGAAATATCCGGCATTCCTGTCTCTGTCATCAGAGGAGCAATAGTGGCTGATACCTGTTTGAGAATGCGAGCATCAAGCATCGCTGGAATAGCAACTCCGGCCCCGGAACCAATCAGAACAGCAATAGGAATTCTTGACATGGATGATGACTTTTTATGAAAGCGACCAAACATCATGATTCCCAATGCCATCGGAATGACCAACGGCCATTTGGCATCATAAAATAGTGGATCAACGAGCAAATCCATAATAGTCTTGGTCCAGGTTATTACCAGAAAATAACCGATTGAAACTCCAATAAGTAATGACTCAGCCATTTTATAGACCGGATTATCCCGATAGAGAAAACTGAGGATCGCTAAAGTAAGCAGTCCGGCTAAAATTGTACCCCAGTCCATCAGTTCCCCCCCGATCTTTTTCTGCGATTTACGAAATAGACAATATTGCCAATTATGATCAGGATGATTATATAAATATGTGAAACCGACTGCGCCAGCATTCCCCGTTTCCCGGCTCCCCCTATTCCAATAAGCTTTTCATATTCCGCCGCTCCGCGTAATCCGCCAAACATGGCATATAACTGGTTTGATGCCAAATAAGGATCATAGGTAGTTACCATCGCTGCTGTCACTGCAGCAGTTACTCTGATATTGTAACGACTGGCGCCATATTCTATCCAGTGGGTGGTTAAAGATCCATCAGCAATTGATACCACACCGGCGATATCATCGTAATTCTTAACATCCTTCAACATCTCATTTTCATAGTAAGGTTTATCAAGATAATCTTCGGGATAAGTGTCGGCGATAGATTCCCCCATCGATAATATGGCTGCTATATATTGAGGTTTGAAACCGAGATAGACATAATCTTTACCATAGACTTTATGATATTCTTTAGCCGTTTCGGTAATAAGACGGTAGCCTACCCCTGTCCCCTCAGCTAATAATGCTGTCCCGATTAATTTCAGATCTTTTGAGAAGGCATGTCTTAATACAGCAAGAGCAATAGGACGTATCTCCGGTAAAGATGACGCTTCATGATCAAACGAAACAATTATAACTGAACCTGATGGAAGGGAATCGATATAATAGTACATTCTTTGGGTTTCGGAAGATATATTAATTTTAGGTCTAAAGCCCAGCAACATCGTCATAAGAATAATTAGAAAGAGACTGATAAAAATAATATGACGGGTTTCAAGAAGAGGTTTTGCTTGTTTTTCGTTCATTTCTCCCCCCCAAGCCAGGTCCGCTCAATACCGAGCAAAACTCTCATTGATGTTGTCAACGAACCCAATCCGATTCCTATTAGTATGGCTCTTCGAGCAGCCATCGAAGGATTGCTTCGGATCCAGTCAGCTGATTGAGTAATAAAATCCGGGATGATCCCTTCAAGTGATGAACGGCTAAGCAATGTAAGTAATGCGGCAATGAGTAGTACCGCCGCCGGTGCCGATCTGGCTCTGAAACCACGAAAAGAAGCCGAAGCCACAAAAAAAGCCAACAGTGCAAAAACTGTAGACTGCATCGGAACCTGAACATATTCAAAGACCCACATAAATGGGGAGTCCCCTTTAATCCCCCATATCAATGCCAGGACAGGCATAGCAATTAAACCAAGCAGAGAGACAATGCGGTAGGGTCTTTCTTTTCCTCGTTTTATATTGCTGACAGTTATCCTGATAAAACTGACAACACCCACAATCAGAGTAAAGGCAAATATAATCTGCCAGTAATTTACAGTAATGGTCAAATTCAGATCATTAGCCAGAGGATGGCTTAAAAAGTATACCGTGAAAAGGGCGGCACCAAAAGCAAAACAGATAATTTGCGGGATGCGTCGATTCATCAGAGTTTCCACCATGTTGAATCTGAATCAATAGTCACCCAGATAGTTGCTACAATTAAGAATAATGCAATAAGCACTTTAACAATATCCTGGGCTCGCACCGATGCTTTTATAGAGTGATCATCGGATAGATAACCCGAAGCGGCAAAAAGTTCTTCACCGATTAAAACATAATCACAGGCGACAATAAAAAATGACAACTGAATAGTCGAATCGGTTCCGGCTATTTGAATGGCTTTATTGATATTTCCGGTTTCCGCAAGAATCAGTGATTCCGCTTCAAATGTCCCCAAAAGAAAAACCGATGCTGGTTTTAGCCGGCTAATCAATCCCTCCACAGCGGCAGCATAGCCGAATTGCGAAGAACTGACATAAAAGATATTATCCTCTTTATAACGATCGGCATATCCTGCCCCGGCATAGGCTCCTTTGATAACTTCCTGGGCAACGGCCATAATAACGGGATCATGTGTCGGGTATATCAGTTCACAGTCATATTGAGCGGTTTTATTAGCTACATGGCCTAAGATATTCATCGAGGCAATCGTGGTGGGACGCTGAATATCTCCTCCCCACCCCGGTGTATACAATAACGGACGCGCCATTTCGGTAGCCCGGCCGATGGCCTCTTCGATTGCTTTTAACCCGGCGATCTCTCTGATTTTAAATTTGCTTTGCTTGGCTTTGTAAAAGGTTGTGTATAAGACAATAATGACGCAAATAAGAGCAAATAGAAAGGTCAGCAGTCTATCGGTATTAAACCAGTCCGATGAAACTGCGATGAATATATAGTTTGAAATTAGTAACATTTTACTAAAGAACCATAATTGATCTTGTACTTTCAACAAAAAGATTTTTAATTGACCCGACATCTAAAATATTATTTTATTTAATAATTATTAACTTAAGGATGGAGATTTTACCGTGAAATATGTTTTAACAATACTAATATTACTATTGGCTTTGAATTCCTGGGCGGCAACTACAATAGAGTGGTGGCAGTTCTGGACCGATCCGGCAATTAAACCTACTATACAGGAGATTATCAATGATTTCGAAAAAGCCAATCCGGAAATTAAAGTAAATCTGACCGATCTCACCTGGGATAATGGCTATGAAAAGATAGTTCTCGCTTTTTCTTCCGGTACCGGACCTGATGTCGTAGAGTTAGGTTCGGACTGGATAGCACAATTTGCTGCTAATGGGCAATTGGCTGATATTTCAAATGATATCACAGAGGACAGCACCAACTTTCAGGGTTGGGGAATGTCTGACTACAAAAACAAAATATATGGTTTCCCCTGGATACTTGGAACAAGAATAATCTATGGCAATAGGAATCTTTTGAAGCAGACTCAATTTGGTGAAAATTTCATCCCGATAACATTTGATCAATTTAGAATAGCAACTTATAAAATAAGTAAAATAAGCGACAAAGTCTATGGCTGGGGATCAAATATAGCCGAGAAGCATCGTTTGTATAAGAAATTCCTCCCCTTTTTCTGGTCATACGGCGGGCAAATATTTTCCGATGATGGCAAATATTGTGTTTTGTCATCGTTGCAGGGCGTTGAAGCGATGGAGTATTATAAATTTCTCCATGATTCATGTAGTTTTGTTGGCAGCCAGCGAGAAATCGAGGATGCTTTTCTGGATGGAAAAATAGGATTTATAATGTCTGGCGACTGGCTGCTAAAAAGAATTGAACTGGAAAAAAGAGATATCAACCTCCTCTCTACTCTTGTTCCCGGTCGAGCCTTTCCGGGGAGATCATTTATGGGCGGAGAATTTTTATCTGTAAATGAAGCCTCAGATAATAAGGATGCAGCATTAAAATTTATTAAATTTATCACATCTCCTGAAAATCAGGTGAAATTCTGTAAAGCTAATCGCAGCGCTAATCCATCGAGCCTTGCTGCTCAGGAAGATGAATATTTTAAGTCAAACGTACATCTGCAAACTTTTATCAAACAGATTACATTAAGCAAGAATCCTCCGGTTGATCCGGATTGGGTCTATATCGAGGAAATCCTTGAAAATGCAGTTGAAGATGTTCTGTTTAATGGTGGCTTACCCGGAGAAACATTAAGAGAAGCCAGAAGTAAAATCAGCAAATTAAGGAAATGATGCGAAATATCCGATTAACTACAATTGTTTTACTCCTTCCCTGGATTTTAACATTTGTAGCATTCTGGCTTTTCCCATTGCTCTTTTCGTTGATTACTGGTTTTACCGACTACAGCCTTATCTCCCGAAATGCCGCCGCATGGGTCGGATTTGATAATTACCGGGAATTGATTACCGACCAGGAATTTATATCCTCTATAAAAAACACGTTTATTTTTGTTTTTGGAACAGTTCCAATCACAACTGTAATCTCTCTATACATGGCGGTTCTCGTCAATCGACGTTTCAAGGGGCGGGGTGTATTCAGAGCCGGCTATTTCCTGCCGTCAATAACTTCGATGGTCGTAATATCACTGATATTTACCAATCTTTACAGCCGAGGTGGATATATT
>JBDRQG010000449.1:0-7976 GCA_043826475.1 bacterium | reverse complement strand
GTCATTGTAGATTTTATAAAAGAGGATATCAAAAAAATAATAGGTCAGGCAGGGGGCTGCTGATCTATTGATAAAAAAGCGAGATCAAATGATCTCGCTTTTTATATAAGATAAAATATTAATCTCTACCTCTCAAAGACGACCTTCCCGCCCACAATTGTCATATGAGCCTGGCCATTGAGTTTCCAGCCGATAAACGGAGAATTATGCGATAAAGATTTGAAATTACCGGCATTAACCGTCCATTTTTTCTCAGGATCAATTATCGTGATATCAGCATTATTTCCCGGTTCCAGTGTTCCTCCCGGAAGATTCAGGATTCTGGCCGGATTAACAGTCATCTTGCGGATAGCATCAGCCCAGCTCAGGTAGCCTTTATCGATTATAAAGGTCTTAACCAAACCAAGCGTAGTCTCCAAGCCAATCATTCCCGGAGGGGCTTTATCGAATTCGCAGTCCTTCTCTTCTTCGGAATGGGGGGCGTGATCGGAAGCGATACAATCAATGGTTCCATCAACCAGACCTTCGATCACCGCCAGACGATCTTCCTCGGTTCTAAGGGGAGGGTTAACTCTCAGGTTGGTATTGAATTCCTTGCCGATCTCTTTATCGGTCAGAACCATATGTTGAGGAGTAGCTTCGCATGTCACGCGTACGCCCTCTTTTTTAGCCTGCCTGACCGCCTCCACCGCTCTTCTGGTGGTAATATGCTGAATATGCAGACGAGCACCGGTTAAACGGCACAGAACTATATCACGGAGAACAGCAAGTTCTTCAGCCACCGCCGGAGCCCCTTTCAAGCCAAGCCGGGTGGATTCATAAGATTCGTTCATAAACCCTCCCCCGCATAAGAATTGGTCCTCAGCATGCTGCATAACCGGAATATCAAACATTTTGGCATATTCCAAAGCTCGTCGCATCATCTCAGGATTTTGGACATAGCAGCCATCATCGGTAATACCAACCGCACCGACTTCGACCAGATCACCAATCTCGGCTAGTTCTTTTCCCTCAGTATGCTTGGTTATAGCGCCTACAACATACACCCGAGCATTGGCATTTTTGGCCCGATCCTGCACGAACTTGACAGTCTCCTGATTATCTATACGAGGCTGGGTATTGGGCATGCAGCAGATCGAAGTAAACCCGCCCGCGGCAGCGGCGTTACACCCGGTCTTGATAGTCTCTTCATCTTCCCGTCCCGGTTCGCGGAGGTGGACATGAATATCGATCAATCCCGGAACAACCAATTTTCCAGCAGCATCGATTATCTGTTCTTTATCAAATGTTTTTAATTCCTGCCTGATCGGAGCGGAATCAGATTCGACTTTGGCGATCTTGCCGTCTTTAATAAAAATATGACCATCGCGGCCAAACCCGAGAGCAGAATCGATAATCCGACCATCTTTAATCACCAGATCATATTTCTTGCTGGTCATGATAGACCCCCTTCCTCGGTATTCCCTCTCATAAGATAGAGAACAGCCATTCTAACCGCCTGACCGTTGGTGACCTGATCCAGGATGACCGATTTGCTGCTGTCGGCAACGGCACTTGTAATTTCAACCCCCCGATTCATAGGGCCAGGATGCATAATAGTATAATTCTTTTTTAGATGTTTTAATCGTTCCTGGTTTATTCCGAAAAGTTTTGTGTATTCACGCTGCGACGGGAAAAGTCCTGCCTCCTGGCGTTCCAATTGGATGCGCATGACATTTACCACATCGGCTCCTTCGAGTGCCTCATCAAGATTGGTATAAACATCGCAGCCGAATTTTTCAACTTCATGCGGTAAAAGAGTCGCCGGTCCGCAAAGAGCAACAGAGGCTCCCATAGTTTTTAATCCCCAGATATTGGATCTGATGACGCGGGAATGTTTTATATCCCCTACCAAAACTACTCTGAGGCCATCAAGTTTACCATATTTTTTTCTGATAGTGTACATGTCCAGAAGAGCCTGAGTGGGATGTTCATGCGCGCCATCACCGGCATTAATAATATTGGCATCGGAAAATTGAGTCAAAAAATATGGAACCCCCGGAGAACTGTGGCGAACAACTACCATATCGATTTTCATAGCCTCGATATTCTGAAGCGTATCCCGGAGGGATTCCCCTTTTTTAACCGAAGATGTTGAGGGTGAAAAGCTGATCGTATCGGCTGAAAGTCTTTTCTCAGCTAATTCAAAAGAAATTCGGGTTCTGGTAGAGGGTTCATAAAAGAGATTTAGAACGGTAATACCCCGAAGAGTAGGTACTTTTTTGATAGTCCGCTCGAGAACTTCACGAAAGGTATCAGCTGTATCAAGGATAGCAGTAATATCTTCCTGAGGGGTATGTTCAAGACCCAATAGATGTCGAGAACTCAATCGACTCATTTTTTCCCCTCTTTCTTTTTAGGTTTAGCTGTCTTTTTCTTTTCCTCTACCGGTTGATTGCTTCCTCTGACGACATATACTGAATCGGAACCCTCTTTTTCAGAAACTTCCAAAACGACTTGATCTGTTTTAGAAGTTGGGATATTTATACCGACATAATCAGCCTTGATAGGTAGTTCTCTGTGGCCGCGATCTACTAATGCAGCTAATTGGATCGTACGGGGACGGCCGAAATCATTGATCTGATTCAATGCGGCCCTAATTGTCCGTCCGGTATAGAGCACATCATCGACAAGGATCACATTGCGGTCCTTTATATCAAAAAGAATCTCTGTCCGTTGGACAACCGGTTGGTCAAGTTTGGAGTGGACATCATCGCGGTACAGGCTTATATCCATTAAACCGACCGGAACTTTAATGTCTTCGAGTTCTTCAATAATCCGGGCAATTCTTTGCGCCAGAAAGACACCCCGGGTTACAATCCCAATGATAACAAGAGATTCAGCCCCTGAATTATGCTCCAGAATTTCATGAGCAATTCTGGTCAGGGCACGTTTAATTTTTTTGTTATCAAGCATTAAATCCTTATTAGTTGGCAAGGAATCCTCCCTTATTCTATGAAATATTTTTTTACAGGTAAGGGCTTAAATAAAGCCCGTATGATATTTGGAATAAACGATTTGACCGTATGATTACATTTCATTCACAGTACCCTTTAGGATCTCTCCGGATCACTTTAAAAGGAATTGCAGTTTAGTTCTTAACCCCTTTTGGGGTTTGAACCTGATTATAAATGATTATTCCACAGAGTCAAGGAGCTGTTTAAAAATAGTTTAAAATTTATTTAAAATAATTGGTTGACCAGGTTAAAGGAGAGACAATTGCTGCTAACTTTGAATCATCAAAAAATTTATCAGTCGTCATAAGGCTATGTCTTGATTCCTTGTCCATCAAAAGGATGTTATCCGATAACGTCCGGAGAAGGTCGCCGTCATGGGAAATTATCACAATCCCGATACCCATATTTTTCAAAAAATTAGCCAGGGCAACAAACCTTCCCACCCCTTCCTGATCCAGCCCACAAGTCGGTTCATCAAAGACAATAATCCCTGGAATCATTGATAAAATTGAGGCAAAAGCCAAACGACGCTTTTCTCCTCCGGATAACTGAAAAGGATCTCTGTTTCTAAAAATCTCCGCTTTTAACCCAACCATATCCAGAAGAGAGGAAACTTCAACGGTACTTAAGGGATGTGAAAAATTGGCCGGGCCAAATTCTATCTCCTCGGAACAGGTCGATAAAAAGAATTGTCTCTCCGGTTGCTGCAAAACAGCCGAAACCCTTCCTGCAATTTCATCAGTTATAACTGCCTCACCATTATTATTATAATAGGCAATCTCTCCGTTAGTTGGATTAATTAAGCCGCAAAGCATTAATCCCAGAGTACTTTTCCCCGTCCCGGAACAGCCAGCCACCCCTAGCACCTGACCGACTAATATTGATAAATTGAGGTTTTTTATTATTGGGACAGGTTCATCATGATATGAATAGCAGATATTTTTCAACTCAATTTTCTTTATATAATCATTGTTATTATTTGTCTTTTGTGAATAAAATTCTGGAAACTCAATATTTTCAGTCATACTCGGATTATAAATCAACTTGGTAAAATTACATAACTCTTCATTATCAAAAATAACTTTTGGGGCGTTATCTGCAATTATTTCCCCCTGATGAATAATTATAAGGCGATCATAATTTAATGCTGTGGAGGGATACTGAGTTATGTGAATCTGGATCATATCCGGGGCAGATTCTCTTAACTTCTTAAGCTCAGCTTTTAAAACAACTCTTCCTTCCTGATCCAAAAATGAATCCGGCTCATCCAATAACAAAATTGAGGGTTCAGCGATCATCACCGACGCCAGCGCCACTCTTTGTTTTTCCCCACCTGATAATTCCGAGTTCAGTCTTTTCCTGAGATGAGTGATGGAAAACCGTTCCAGGGTTCGGGTAATCCTTGTTTCCATTTCTTTAAGAGGGACGTTCTGATTTTCCAGAGCAAAGGCAATCTCTTTTTCGACCGTTACCGCCACCATTTGATTATCAGGATTTTGGAAAAGGATGCCGACTTTTGAGTTGCCATTATGGCCGACATCTATACGACCACGAAAGGGTTTAATCAGCCCGGCAATCAAACGAGCAAGGGTAGTTTTACCCGATCCATTAGCCCCCATAAGACAGAGCAACTCCCCGCATTTGATATCAAAAGAGAGATTTTTTACTGCCGGGATCGAATCATTGGCATACTTGTATGTTACGTTTTTAAAACTTATCATAATAAAAAACCGATGCCCCATAAAAAGGACATCGGGTTCAAATTACAAGAAGATTGTTTTATTCCGTGTAACAAATATCCGGCTTGCGGGTAGCATTGACTTCATCAAGCCGCCTGACTGGAGTATTATGCGGAGCGCTGTTTACAATTTCCGGATTATCCCTGACCTCGCCGGCAATCTGATTTAATATAGCTGCGAAGCTGTCAAGTGTCTCTTTGCTTTCGGTTTCAGTTGGTTCAATCATCAGTGCTTCGGGGACAATAAGAGGGAAATAATTGGTAGGTGAATGAACTCCAAAATCCAAAAGGCGCTTGGAAATACTGGCTGTTCTCACACCCAGTTCTTTCTGGCGATTTCCGGAAATAACAAACTCGTGCATACAATGGACATCGTAGGGAAGTTCAAATTCATCCCGAACCAGTTCTTTAAGATAATTGGCGTTCAGCACAGCATTTTCGCTGACCTCTTTCAAACCAGTACCGCCTAATGACCTTATATAAGCATAAGCTCGAATACTAATCCCGACATTGCCATAAAAATTATGAAGACGGCCAATTGATTTTTTCCGATCATAATCAAAAATAAGATTGCCTTTATTATCTTTTACCAATACAGGGAACGGCAGGAATTGATCCAACTTTTCTATAACACCAACAGCTCCAGCTCCCGGACCGCCGCCGCCATGGGGAGTTGAAAATGTTTTATGCAGGTTAAAATGCATAATATCAAAACCGACATCACCGGGTCGGAAAATTCCCATATGAGCATTAAGGTTAGCCCCATCCATGTACATCAGGCCATCGTGCTTATGTACTATTTCAGCAATCTTTTTAATATTTGATTCGAAAATTCCCAGAGTGTTGGGATTAGTCATCATCATTCCGGCTATATCGTCATTCATAACCTCTGCGACAGCTTCCGGTTCAATAACTCCTTTGGAATTTGATTTTACCATCACTGTCTCATAACCGACTGATGTAACTGAAGCCGGATTGGTACCATGTGCAGAATCGGGAATAATAATTTTCGAGCGTTTATTTCCTTTATCCAAATGATAGGCTCTCATAATCAACAAACCGGTAAATTCTCCCTGAGCTCCAGCTGTCGGCTGCAGAGAAACCGATGGAAATCCAGAAACTTCACTGAGGTATTGTTTCAGATCCCACAACAGAGTCAATATTCCGGTTGAATAATTATTAGGGACAAGGGGATGCAGCTGCTTAAAACCGGGCAATGAGGCCGCCACGTCATTAAGCTTGGGATTATATTTCATGGTACATGAACCAAGAGGATAAAAACCTTTATCAATATGGTGGTTCTTAACCGATAATCCAATAAAATGGCGCATTGCCTCCCCTTCGGAAACCTCGGGCAGAGGGGCAGGTTCTTTTCGAAGAAATTTCTCCGGTATTCCAGACAAAATTTCTTTTTCAGATTTCTGCAGCTCGGGAAGAGTAAATCCTTTCCTTCCCGATACAGATTTTTCATAGATGTTTTTATTTTCAGTCATTGATTCTATCCCTGAGAAAGAGATCATTAATTCTCTTCTGGAGGTTCTTCTTCACCTTTTAATTTTTTAATTTGTAATTGGGCATACTCGGCATCTTCCGATTCCGGATGATCAGCAATAAACTGCTCGAAAGCACCTATCGCTTGCAGCGTATCTCCCTGACTTCCGAAAACAATGGCTCGGTAAATTTCAGCTGTTTCACCAATTGGCTTGCCCTTAAAATCAGCAGCTATGGCTGTAAATCCTTTGAGAGCATCTTCATACTCTTTGGCTCTTCGAGACATATCAGCCAGAGACATTCTGGCTTCACCTGTTAAGGAATCTCCCGGTTCACCGGAAGTCATAACTTTGGTAAACCACATTTTGGCTTCATCCTTGCCGCCGCGATATTTATATTTATCAGCAATTTCAAAAGCCATTTCACGGTCAAAGTTTTCTTCGATCTTTTTCAGAAGATCATCAAGAGTACCTATCCCCAGCTGATAATCTTTCAACATTTGCAGGTATTCATCCTTCTCAGCATAGCCAACTATGCGATCAATTTCGGAACCGTCTTTATGGATCAAAATTGCAGTAGGATAACCTGACACATGATACTTTTGAGCTAACAAAGTATCAACTTCAGCATTTACTTTTACCATAGTCATGTCATTTGTAAAATAATCGATCATAAGCTGCTGATTAAATACCAGCGTGTCGAGCATTTTGCAATAGACGCACCAATCGGTATAAAAATCTATCAGGTAGTTGCGATCATCGCTACTTGCAGCTATAGCTTCATCCAACGAAGTAAAATGCGGCGCAATCGGCCGTTCAAAGTCTTCGGTTGATTCAGCTGTTGCAGTAGTTTCATCATCTGCTATTACCGCAGATGCTATGAAAAGGAGTAAAATTCCAAGTGTTAAAAAAATCTTTTTCATGTTGTCTTCCTAAAAATAAATCAATGATTTCCCGGTTGTATAAGGTCATCACCTAAGACTGCTTCTAAAATGAACAAGGCCTCTTCTCTAAATTCCTTAGGAACGAGTACGATATTTCCTTCATTAGCCGACAAAGTAACACCGCCACTAAAATCCAAACCCTTGCCATAGGCATTAAATACCGACGATATTATTACTGAAGGAATATTATTTGAATCAAGTGCCCCTTTGGCCAGGTCAGATTTTATCTGAGAATTTACCAGTCCGGCTGGAATCCAGCTTTCATCCGGTGCAATAGCAGCCGAGACCACCGGTGTTGGCAGAACATCCACCAACTCAACATTGCAGTCAGGGCATTTTATTACTCCCGGCTCGTATTCATAGCGGCATTCAGGACAAAATGACATCATTCACCTTCCTTCTTATGCCACTTCTCCCCCAGAGTCATATCAAGTAAATCGGTTGCATCGGAGCTGTAACTCTCAGGTACTGAAATTTCAAAGGAGGCATCACCGGTAGTATAAATCGGGTTAAGGGGAAGACCGGCATCACCAAAAAAACCGGAACGGGATAAAACAATCGCTGGAATTTTTTCTGACTTAAGAGTCTCTTTAACAAAATCAGCCATAATTTTATTTTCTACCGTTCCGATTACAATCCATTCATCTATCCCCTGATCATCTTTTAATGAATGACCACAAAGATAGCAATGGGACGGATCGCCTTCCAGTTCCATATTACATTCGGGACAAAACGCCATTTGCGGATAACTCCTTCAGGCCATTAATAAAACATTCAATATCTTCAACCGATCTTTTTTCCGTAAAAG
>JBDRQG010000448.1:0-3923 GCA_043826475.1 bacterium | reverse complement strand
CATTCTCTGACAATACTAATTCGATTTCTTTTTTAGATATGGTCTTACTGAGAATCGAACCCTCTTTCCTTGAAACTCTGAAAGTGTCAGGGGTGAGCTTGCCATCCACCAGATATTTCCCCAGTCCCCAAATGGAACTTATCATTATGCTGCTATCGTTGGTATCGATAGGATTACGAGTATAAATAATCCCGCTGGCGCGAGCGTCGATCATCTCCACACACGCGACACTCATAGCCAGTTTCTGTTCCGACAAGGCCTGGCTCAAAAAATAATAAATTGCCTGAGGCGTAAATTTCCCCGCAATTACTTCCTTGTATTTATCGATAACTTTATCGGGTGTAACATTTAAAATCGAAGCATACTGGCCCGCAAAACTATGAATGGAATCTTCCCCCAAAGCACTGGAACGCATGGCAAAACGGTTAATAGATTTACTTTTCTGAAGGTTTATGCTTGATTCCAGAATGGCTTTTGAAATTTCATCCGGAACCTCGCATTGCATTACCATCTCACGCATTCTTTCACCGCATGATATCAAATCGTCGGAACTGCGAATGTTAAGATTTTCAAGGCATTCTGTTATTCTTTCCTGCAAATTATTGGAATTGACGAATAATTTATATGCCCAGGCGCTTATAGCAAAACCTTCCGGAACCGGAAGCCCCAGCCTGGATTTCATCTCTCCCAATTGAGCATTCTTACCACCAACAGATTTTAATTTATCCCGACCCAGAATATCATACGGGATAACCAGCTCATCTTTTATAATTTCACCCGAGAGAGGTAAAATCTGTTCCAAATCTGAAAAAATATTATCAGTAACTTTAAAAAGAGAATTATATTTTTCGCCCCCCATTGATACCATCAGTTCTATCGCACTGTATATATCGGCTTGCATTTTTCTGAGACTTGATTTGATATAATGCAGATCAAATAGATATTCTCCCTGCGCTTTTTCATCCATGTCGCTTAACAGACGGAGAACATTATCATGTTTACTGAGCAATTGTCTGAATATCTGGAATTTTTCCCTGACGAATTCAAGATCCGTATCAGAGCCGGATTGACCCAGGCCGATAATAGTACGCAGCCATTTCATTTTCATCAACCTCTCAACCTGAATCGACATTTTCACTAATCAGCGATACCTTCAGATACTAAATATGGGCTAATCATTGAATAAAATCAATTACTTTAAGAGGGACTAAAAAGGTTATAGCCGGATAATTATAGCCACAACTTACGGTCAAGTGTCCGATAATGAACTGCCTCGGCGACATGCCCAATTTTTATATCATCTTCATTATCCAGATCGGCAATTGTTCGAGAGACCTTTAAAATACGGTCATAAGCTCTGGCCGACAAACCCTGTTTGGTTATGGCAAGTGACAACAATGACTGGGATTTATCATCAATTTTACAATACTTCCTTATATCCGATGATTCCATATGAGCATTACAAAAAATTTGATTTTCATTTTCAAATCTCTCCTGTTGTCTTTTACGAGCCATGTTCACTCTTTTTCTGATTGTTACAGATTTCTCACCACATGTTTCTGAGGAAAGATCTTTGAATTTAACCGATGGGACACTGATATGAATATCGATTCGATCCATCAATGGTCCGGAGATTCTTGACATATATCTTTGAATCTCACCTGAAGAACAGTTGCAATCATGATTAGGATCGCCATAATAACCACAGGGACAGGGGTTCATTGCCGCCACAAGCATAAAACCGGCCGGATAAGTAAGGGTTATTGCTGCTCTGGAAATGGTGACTTCATTATCCTCCATCGGCTGCCGAAGCATCTCCAGAATATCTTTTTTAAATTCGGGGAGTTCATCCAAAAATAGTACACCATGATGAGCCAATGATACTTCACCCGGTTTGGGGATATGTCCCCCGCCGACCAAGCCGGCATAAGAAATGGAATGATGCGGTGACCTAAAAGGACGTGTAGCCACCAGAGCGGAATCCGCGGGGAGACGTCCGGCCACTGAATGAATCTTGGTTGTTTCTAATGCTTCGGCAATACTGAGATCCGGAAGGATTGTTGGGACTCTTCGCGCCAACATTGTTTTTCCGGAACCGGGTGGCCCAATCATTACTATATTGTGCCCTCCAGCAGCAGAGACTTCCAAAGCTCTTTTGGCTGACTCCTGACCCTTGACATCATTAAAATCAATCGGATATGAAAGGGCTCTTTCAAAAACTGCTTTAATATCGATATGATATGGTTTAATCGTGCTTTCATCCTCCAGAAAATGGATCGCTTCTTTAAGAGAGCCGACCGAGATGACCGGAACGGTTTGTGCCATAGCCGCTTCTTTGGCATTTTCTTTGGGGACGATAATTCCTTTTATTCCATTATTGGGAATTATATTCATTGTCATCGGCAGTATCCCGGGAACCGCTCGCAATGCTCCATCAAGAGAAAGCTCCCCCAACATGACATACTCATCGAATCTTTCCCGCAGAATTTGTCCTGTTGCGGCGAGTATTCCAACTGCAATAGGGAGATCAAAAGCGGAGCCTTCTTTTTTTATATCCGCCGGGGCAAGGTTTATCGTTACGCGTTTGGCCGGAAAGACAAAATCGGAATTTTTGATGGCGGAAGTTACTCTTTCTTTCGATTCCCTGACCGCCCCTTCCGGCAATCCGACCGTAACAAAAGCGGGTAGTTGCTGCTGAATATCCGTTTCAACTTCCACCCGGTAAGCATCAACCCCCAGAGTCGATGCGGAGAATATTTTTGATAACATAACTACCTCAAGTATATATTTATTTCAATTTTTCCCCCAGAGGCCACAATTTGTGGCCTCCGAACCCCACATTGAGCACGAGACCCAATGTTCACGCACCCGTTATTACAACCCTTCTGTTGTTCCTTCCAGTTTATTTTGTTCCTGACAGAACTTAACAGATAGGACTGACAGCTACTGTCAGTCTTTATTTATTTATTTTGATTATAATTGATGACGGAATATTGCAAAAAAAAAGGCAGGTAGAACCTGCCTTATAAATCGAATAATAATTTACACCTTATTGGGTATCGTATACTTTTAACAATCTAATCTGCTTTACCACTGTTTCCGACTCGCTGGTAACCTGTTGAGTCATTACCAGAGTATCAGTGGAACGATCCAGAAGAAATTGTCCATCGGGATTAAAACTTTCATTACATGATGAACAGAGAGCACCATTGGGCTGAGAACCATTCTCCTGTAAACGCAATCTGTCTTCTAATAGGTATTGACCGAATGGTTCACAAATACAAAAATCCATATTAAAGTCAGGATTATCGAAATCAAGGTTCATATCCCAGGTAGTCTCTGTAAATGTCCATGTTATCCGTTGGATAGAAGTGTCTTCGCTTGCTCCGGTACCTCGTACACGGTAAATATACTCACCGACATAATTACCCTCAAGCGTTTCGGGTGGTTCAAGTATAATATCAGCAGCGCAGCTAATTATTAATGCCAGCATTACCAGTGCAGATAAACTAATTAAAGACTTCTTCATATTTCTCCAACTCCTCAAATATTTACATAACAATTCGTGAATATATATCCGTTATTTTTGGAGCACAACCCCAAAAAGATATTTTTATCAATTATTTAGACGATTTATAATGGCAAACTGTTCAATTTGGCAAATTTTAGTATTTATATCATTTTAATGATTTTTTGTTAAATTACCGTAACCCTTTCTATTCAAAGAGGTTACAGGCAATTCCATTAAAGAGTAATAAGGATCGATTATTTTTAAAGAATCCTGAATGACACCGCATCCTGTTATTTAACAATAAGATATTAAGATCAGGCTCCAGAAGCGTCATCCCTTACGGTTATTTATTACAGATGGCGGTACTCCATTATTGAACTAATCTATTTGACATTCAGGGCCGGAGTTTATA
>JBDRQG010000447.1:0-12484 GCA_043826475.1 bacterium | reverse complement strand
TGTCATATTGACGTCGTTTCTCTTGCATCAATGAACACCTCCTTAAGCATTATTATTATACCTCATGCTTAATTCTGTGTCCACTCTTTCGGGGGAACCTCACTCCTGACCTACTCGGCTAATAATTCTCATGTACAAAGGGAAATTATCATTATCTTGACAATTAAGTAATTGATTTTTACTTTTAAGTGAGTAGATCATGTCAAATAGGTAATAAAAATATTTTAACTTTTGGTTATAACCGGAGGTATATATGGCTGACAATCCCCCATTTATGAACGCACATGGCAGTATTGCTAAAATACTTAATAAAATTAAAACTGCAAAAACCCCTGAAAGGTTTACTCAAGATTATCTTGCTACAAAATTAGGATTCCCGGGCGGAAGTGCAAAAGCATTTATTCCTCTTGCTAAGAGGTTAGGGTTACTTGGAACTGATGGAACTCCAACAGAGTTATATAAAAAGTTTAGAAATTCTGCTCAATCAAAATCTGCAATTGCTGAGGCAATGAGGCAGGGATATTTAAGTATATTTGAAAGAAACGAGTTTGCATATAATCTCAGTAAAAAAGATTTAAAGGGACTTGTAATGCAGATAACAGGTCTGGGAGAAAATAATAGCAGATTAAATGGAATATGTGGAACATTTGAAGCATTAAAAGAATTTGCTGACTTTGAATCTAATGTTGAAATTGAGCATCCATTAGAGGATGATAACGAAAAAAACACCTTGAACGAAGAAATAGCACCAGATTTACAAAATGAAGAGATTAAGTTGAATCTTGCATATACTATTAATTTAGTATTACCAAAAACAGATGATATATCGGTTTTTAATGCAATATTTAAATCACTTAAAATGAATTTACTGAGGAAATGATGAAAGACGAAAGAATAAAACTTTTCCGAATGTCTCATCAAATGTTAGAAAGTGATTTAGATATGGTTGAGAAAACTCTAAATCTTGATCTTGGACGAGAACTTAATGATGCTGATGATAAAGATGAAGAGTATTATCCTCAATTTCCAGCACAAATACGACAAGAAGCATTTGAGATGGGAGAACATTATGAGCTGTTTTACTGTCTTGAAAAATCAATTAGACAATTAATTGAGGAAAAATTAAAAGCAGAACATGGGATGAATTGGTGGGATAGTTGTGTACCCGATATTGTAAAAACAAATGTAAATGATAATATTCGAAAAGAGAAAGATGCTGGATTTACACATCGTTCCACAAAAGAAATTGATTATACAAATTTTGGGGAATTAGGTGAGATTGTACGTTCTAATTGGGATACATTTAGTGATACTTTCAATAGTATTAAAGCTTTTACAAAGGTTATGACAAATTTGAATGTGCTTAGAGCACCTATTGCACACTGTTCTCCTTTAGCAGATGATGAAGTTCTACGATTAAAGTTATCTGTAAAAGATTGGTTCAGGTTAATGGAGTAAATAATCCTCCTGTCTAAGAGACTTAACTTAAATTAAATTCCCTTCACCTTCTTCAACTTCTCCAGAAACTCTGCGGCTTCGCCTTTGGGGAGGCCGAGTTCTATCAACTCTTCCTGTGTGTATGATGCTGATTCAAGATGTTTCTTGAGGATTTTCATCTCCGGGCCGGAGAAAAATTGGGCGGTCAATCTGTAATCGACAAAGGCTTCCCATGACAGAGGATAAATCTGCTTCACCATATCACCCATGATCTTCGCATACTGTTGGATTTCATACTGGGCGTGAGGATCCATGCGCAGAGCGAGAAAATGGAAAAGATTGTGCAGGTCAATTTTCCAGTACCACTCTGTATAGAGCGAAAGGGGGAGATTTATGCGGGCTATTTCGCGGGCAAGGCCTTCATCAACAAATTCCATATAATCTTTATATGAGTCACCTTGCGACTTTTTTAGGACATCTAATAATTTGTTTTTTAGTTCATCGGGGACTTCTTCAGTAGAGCGCCCCTGTTTGTTGACCGTCGATTGATAGCGGATATCCTCCGGTTCGGGCAGGTAGAATTCCTCTTTCATCACCGAATAACGGCCGGAATATTCATTGACATTAGCGGTGCGGTGGCGGATCCATTGCCGAGCGACAAAGATAGGGAGTTTGATATGGAATTTCATCTCGACCATCTCAAAGGGGGAGGTGTGGCGATGTCGCATCAGGTAGCGGATAAGACCGCGATCCTCGGAGATCTTTTTTGTTCCGGCGCCATAGCTGACCCTTGCGGCCTGGACAATGGCATTGTCATCACCCATGTAGTCGATCAGCCGGACAAAGCCGTGGTCGAGGACCTTGAATTCCTTTTCGAGAAGGGCTTCGCCTTTTTTGTTTTTGACAGTTCCCATCAATTCCCTTTTTTATAGTGGCAGACGAGGGCGTCTGCCGCCCACACATAGATTCCCGCCTTCGGGGAATGACAATTATAGGGCAGATGTGGACATCTGCCGCCCACAGGCCTTGCCTGTTTTATTTTTTATCCATCCTCGTAAAATCCCACCATAAATGGTGGGCCACCCACACACCTTGTGTGTTTTTTTAGATCCAAATATGTTTAGATTTACAGAATAAAACACGCAGGAGGTGAGGTCAATCATTTTTCGGAATTATCTTTAGTTTTAGCTTTTGGCTGGATAACTCTTTTGATAGTTAGTCCCTGCACCAGTAAAAGTAGGGCAGAACCATTTACAATTTATCGGTTCTGCCTTTTCATTTCGACTAAAAATATAGGTAAACTCACCACAAGCGGATGGATTTCACCGTAGGCAGAACTGATAAATGGATAATAGTTCTTCCCTACTTAGCTAAAAAAATATTCTTAAACAATCTTCACCGCGGTACCGCAGGCGGTGACCATTAGCATACTGCCACCCTTGCCGATTGTCTCATAATCCAGATCAACAGCTATTACCGCATTGGCTCCCATGCCCTGAGCCTGCTGGCACATTTCAGCAACAGCCGTGTCTTTGGCTCGGCGGAGTTCTGTTTCATAGGTGCCGCTTCGGCCGCCGACGATATCAGTGATCGATGCAAACAGATCTTTGAATAGATTGGCCCCCATGATAGCTTCGCCGGTTACAAGACCGAAATAATCTGTAATTTTTTTGCCTTCGATATTGGGGGTGGTTGTTACTAACATGATTTCTCCTTTAAATTTAGTCCTTTTTTTACATTATAATTATAAAATTTACGCATTAAAGTTTTAAATATTCATTTTTTCAAATAATGAAAATTAATAGCACAAACACAAAAATCTGCTCCCCGCAGTTGCCCCGGGGAACATTTTGACTTATCTTACGTCTCTAATAAAGAAATAGGAGTTAATAATTCTAATATTTAGGAGTAAACAATGAGTGCTAAGGAAACTTATGATGCTCTGATCAAAGAATGCAAGGAACTCTCTTTGGTTGCCTCTACAGGCAGTGTTTTATATTGGGACCAGAATACATATATGCCTCCGGGAGGTATAGCTTTCAGAGCCGAGCAGTTAAGCGTGATTTCCAGTTTGACTCATGCCAGATTTACCGATCCCAAAATCGGTGACTGGTTAAGCGAGTTGGAAGGTTCCGATTTGGTTAGAAATGAAGAATCAAATGAAGCTGTCAATGTGAGAGAACTTCGCCATCAATACGACAAACAGACCAAACTTCCAACTGATCTGGTTGAAGATATCACCCGGACAACTTCATTAGCCAATGAAAAGTGGGTAGAAGCCCGCCAGAAATCAGATTTCAAAATATTTCTTCCCTGGCTGGAAAAAGTAATGGATTTGGAAAAGAAAAAAGCCGAAGCTTATGGCTATGAAGGGGAGCCGTATAATGCTCTTCTCGACGATTATGAACCGGGAGCAACGGTTGATGATGTGGTGGAAGTATTCAAGAATCTGAGAAACGAACTGGTAACTCTTTTACAGAAAATAAAAGATGCCCCTAAAAAGCCGGATGTTTCTATAGTCGAACGGGCATATGATGTCGAGCTTCAGAAAATATTCGGTGAATCGGTAGCGGCCTCGATGGGCTTTGATTTTAATGTGGGTCGTCTGGATATTACCACTCATCCTTTCTGCACCGGGATAGGTATTGGAGACACCCGAATTTTGACGAGATATAATCCTAATCGATTAAATGATGCTCTTTTTGGTATTATGCATGAAGCCGGTCATGGCCTCTATGAATCCGGTTTGGATAAGGCGACTCATTTTGGTACGCCGATGGGTGAATCAGTATCACTTGGAATTCATGAATCACAATCCAGAATGTGGGAAAACCAGGTTGGGCGATCAAAATCGTTCTGGAAATATTACTTCCCGCAGGCTCAGCGATTGTTCAGAAGTTCATTAGCCGGGGTCAAACTTGATGATTTTTATGCCGCTATTAACAATGTGACCCCTTCTTATATCAGAGTCGAAGCGGATGAAGCGACTTATAATCTTCATATCCTTCTTCGTTTTGAACTTGAAAGAGGCTTGTTGACTGGAGAACTTAAGCCGGCTGATGTACCGGGAGAATGGAATTCACGCTTCAAAAAATATTTTGGCATCGAAGTTGATAAAGATTCCAACGGTTGTCTGCAGGATGTCCACTGGTCCGCCGGACTGGTTGGATATTTCCCGACATATACTTTGGGTAATCTATATTCGGCCTGTTTCTTTAACCAGGCATTAAAAGAGATGCCTGACCTGTATGAACAGTTTGAACGGGGTGAATATCTTAAATTAAGAGAATGGCTCCGCCGCAATATTCATATACATGGCCAGAAATACAGAGCTACGAAACTTTGTGAAAAAGTGACAGGCAAGCCGCTGGATTATAAGCCGCTGGTTAATTATATGAACGCTAAATACGGCGAGATTTACGGGTTTTAGTATTAAATAGTATAGAAATTAACCAGCATTCTCTGGAATACAGGTAACAATAGCGCGGGCGGGAATTCTTTCCTGCCCGCTTCAATTATTTTTATTATCATCGATTATCTCTTAATTTCTTTCTAAATCTGCTTGATGATTTATGAAAAGTTACTAAGTTACCCTCCCAAACAATTTGTTGATTTTGGATCCGTCTGAATCCACATTTAGAAAGAAGAAAAGCTTTTTCTTTGTAAGGCGGATGAATATGAAAGTGATTTATATATGCGTATTATCATAGTTGGGGGAGGGGTGGTCGGATTTTCATTAGCCGAGCATCTTTTAAACGAAGGGCACAACCTGACTCTGATTGAACTTGATCCGAAATTGTGCCAGCAACTATCTGAAAAACTGGATATGCAGATAATAAACGGCTCGGGATCATCACCCCAGCTTTTGCGGGAAGCAGGGCTTAAGGGAGCCGATATGGTCCTGGCTGTGACGCCCAATGATGAAGTGAATATTGTAGTATGTTCCATCGCCGCCTTATATAACGTTCCTCGCCGCATTGCCCGATTAAGAGACCGGGAATTTTCCGAGGAGAGCGAGCATCTAAATTTGGAAAAATTAGGGATCACATCGGTTATTCACCCTGAAAAAGCGCTGGTAGATCATATCATTCAGTTTATGAATACGCCTCATGCCGTTGAATCTGCTAATTTTGAAAATGGGAAGATTTTGCTTCGTGGATACCGGGTCACCAAAGATATGGAGCTGGCGCATAAGACTCCGATGGAAATCAGAAAAAATCTGGTTGCTGATGTAGTTTTATTTGCAGCTATTGTTCGCGATGGCAAAGGAATGATTCCAAGCGGTGATACGATAATTGAGCCGGGAGATATTTTATATACATTATTTCCAAGAGAGTCACTCGAAAGATTTTTGCAGCTTGTAAATATAGAAAGAACAAAAAATCGTAAAATAATCATAACCGGGAACTCATATTCTACTCTGGAATTGGCTCAGACTATCGAAAAAGAAAATTATAGCATAACTCTGATTGATCCCGATCCAGAACATGCCCGAAAAGCGGCCCATTTGCTCAGTGGAGTGCAGGTAATCGAGGGGGATGCCACTGATGCTGACATTCTCAGGGAGATGAATGTTGACCGGGCTTCCTTTTTTATCTCGATCTCCAATACTCCCGAGTACAATATGTTTTCATCGATACTGGCTAAAGCTGAGGGGGCACACGAAGTAATAGCAATCAGCACTGAGTCCCGCCATGATAAGCTGTTTCACTCTATAGGAATTGATCATGTAATAAATCCCCGCCTGATAACTGCCAGGGAAATTCTGGAAATAATATCCCGGGGACAGATAGGAGCGGTTGTCAAGCTTACTGATGTCGATATCGAGGCGGCCCGTTTTACGGTCGAACCGGGCAGTTTTATGGATAATTGTGTTGTTAAGAAAATTGCCAACAAATTAAAAAAAGGATCGATCATAGGCGTTATTGTCAGGGGAAATAAAATGATAATCCCCAATGGTGAAACAGTTGTTGATGTAAATGACCACGTTATCATGATTTCCAGACACAAAGATCTTCCCTTTCTGACAAAACTATTCAAAGGTAAAAAGTAGTTTCATGGGATATTATGCATAAGACAGCAGTCGGATATTCCATTGGTAAAATCATGCAGATTATGGGTGTGATTTTGCTTGCTCCTCTGGGAATTGCTCTCTGGGACAACCGGCATCTTCTGTTTTCTGAGATTATGCAGTCGATAGAGGTTATTGGTTTTCTGGTATCTATCGTCATAGCGGTTGTTTTTGGTTCAGCATTAGTAATTTTGTTTAGAAGCGGCAAAGAATATCAGGGACTTCGGGAGGGTTATGCGATTGTTACTCTCGGCTGGATCGTATTGACCTTTATCTGCGCCATACCGCTATATATGTATTTTAGTAGTATTCGGCTGGGGACTGGTTTTGAAGTAAATCTATTGAATTTCACCGATGCTTATTTTGAAATCATGTCTGGTTTTACAACAACCGGAGCTACGATATTAACCGATATTGAAATAGTCCCGCGATCATTGTTATTCCTCAGAGCATTAACGCACTGGTTAGGTGGGATGGGGATCATTACTCTGGCGATTGTTATATTTCCTTCTATGGGCGTTTCTGCTTATGGGATGTTTCGTGGTGAGGTGCCGGGGCCTACTAAAGACAAACTGCGCCCCCGACTGGCCCAGACGGCTCAGATTCTATGGGGAGTTTATCTTTTATTAAGCGTTATAGAAACCGGTTTATTGATGGTTGCCGGGATGGATTGGTTTGATGCTACCTGTCATACTTTTGCCACTTTGGCTACCGGTGGGTTTTCGACTAAGAATGCTTCGATCGCCGGATTTGATTCCGATTTGATTGAATGGATAATCATCATTTTTATGTATTTTGCCGGGATCAATTTTGTACTTCATTTTAAAGCTTTGCGGGGGGATCTGAAGTCTCTAACGAACAACAAGGAATTCATATTCTATAGTAGTGTGATAGCCTTAACTATTTTAATTATTACTACAGTTCTTTATATAAATGGTCCTGCTCCTGAGGCGGAAGCTTATCAGCATTACCGGGCAGGAGAGCCGACTATTGAAGAATTTCATGAGCATTATATAAATCAAAAAAATCAAATAGAAGATTTGTATGATTGTTTCCGGGTAGCGTCGTTTCAGTCATTATCAATTGTTACTACCACTGGTTTTGCCACTGCTGATTTTGATATCTGGCCGGATTTTCTGAGATTCCTGATGGTTTTTTTGATGTTTTTTGGCGGCTGTGCCGGTTCTACAGGAGGTGGGATGAAAATCATTCGTATAATGATTGTCTTCAAAGTTGCCCTTTTGGAATTACGCAAGCTTGCCCAACCAAGGTTAGTAGAGCCGGTAAAACTTGGTTTGCAGTCGGTAAAAGATGAGATTGTCATTAATATTGTTTCATTTTTCATTCTATTTACTGGCCTATTTGTCATTACTGGTGCCCTGTTGACACTATTTATACCTGATATGATAACCGCCTTTACCTGTTCTATAGCAACTATAGGAAATATCGGGCCGGGTCTCGCCGGAATAGGAGCTGTTGAAAATTATGCCTGGATACCCGTCCCGGGGAAATGGATCCTGGTCTTGTCTATGCTTCTTGGCCGTCTTGAAATTTTTACGGTACTGATCGTTCTCCGTGTTGCCACCTGGCGCAAATAGGTCGCATAGCAGCTTTTATTTATTCAGCAATAAATCATCTTTAGTTTGAACAATTGGGAATAAAAATAGTAGTATAATTGAATATAATGTTGTAGAAGTAGCTATGTATTAGTTAAGAATGCAGAATTAGGAACAAATTTTTATGCGTGTATTCGGACCATTGGTATTTGCCGCCTTATTGATTTTAATATTGGGAACCCTGGAGATATTGCTCTTAAGGTTTCTCAATCGCCCCTGGTGGAACAAAAAAATCATTAAATGGTTTTCAATATTGCTTCCTTTCGCAGGTACCATTGGAGTGGTAGGCTGGGGAATGGGTGAATACTACCAGATTAAATGGATAGCCACGCCTGGAACGATCCTGACGGCTGTCAGCAGCATATTACTGGTATGTTTGATGCTGTCGCTGCCGATATCGGGTATTTTTCATTTTATCCAATGGCTGTTTGACCGAAGGAAGGTGACAAAAGATGATTCACATCATGATAATGTAGATCCCAGGCGACGTCTGTTTCTCAAATCAGCAGCAGCAGCGGTTCCAGCAATTACTCTTACCATGGGAGCGTCAGGGATAACCCGATCATTTGCCGGAGCGAATGTATATATCAAACCCATCGTGTTTGATAACCTTCCAGAGGCTTTAGAGGGATTTAAAATCCTTCACTTGTCTGATCTGCACCTGAGCCATTATGTGAGCCTTGATGATTTGGAAAATACTCTGATAGAAGCTGAAAAATACAATCCTGACATTACTCTGGTAACGGGTGATATTGCTGACAGATTGACTTTACTGCCTGATGCTCTTAAAATGATAGATCAGCTAAATGTCCCCCTGGGGAGCTATGCTTCGCTGGGGAATCATGAGTATTACAGAGGTTTGCCAGAGGTGAAGCGGATTCACGGTAAATCGCCAGTTCCATTGATGATTAACGAGGGGATTCCTATAAATGTTGATAACGCAGGTCTATATCTGTCAGGAATTGATGACCCCCGCTCTCTTGGAGGGGGAGGAATTGACTTTTTCAGCCGTTGTCTTGATGAATCATTGATAGATTCCCGCTCTGATGATTTCCTTTTAGTGATGAGCCATCGTCCCGATGCGCTTGATTTTGCTATGGAACGCAGAGTAAAGCTGATATTAGCCGGCCATACTCATGGGGGACAGATTGGCTGGATGGGGAGATCATTATTCGAACCAGTGTGGCCTCATCGCTATCTTTGGGGTCATTATCAGAGAGAGCAGACACACCTTTATACCTCGTCAGGGATGGGGCACTGGTTCCCTTTTCGACTGGGATGTCCCCCTGAAGCGCCGGTTATTAAATTGACATCTAAGAGAGAGAAGGTATGACCTGGGAGTTCCCTATGAAAGGGTATCGAAAATAAATTCATTTTTTTTAAAAAAGATGCACTTTTTTCTTGCTAATAAAATTTAAAAAATCGTACTTTTAAGTAATGCGAGGCAAACGAATCAACTGGGAAGACAAACCTCGTTAAAAAAAAGAGAAATTAATAAAGCGCAATGTTAAACTAATAAACACTTATTGCTAAAGGAGCAACAGATGCCAGTAGCAAAAAAGAAGACCGCTACGAAGACGACAGCTAAGAAGAAAGCTGCCCCAAAGAAGAAACCGGTAGCCAAGAAAAAAGCTGCCCCGAAGAAAAAAGCAGTAGTAAAGAAAGCTGCTCCTAAGAAGAAAGCGGTAGCTAAGAAAGCTGCCCCGAAGAAAAAAGCTGCTCCTAAGAAAAAAGTAGTAGCTAAGAAAGCTGCCCCAAAGAAAAAAGCAGCTCCCAAGAAAAAAGCGACCAAACGTAAACCGAATGCCGCTTTTATGCGTCCGATGACTCTTTCCGCAGATCTGGGTGCCGTAGTAGGATCAAAGCCTATCCCGCGCACACAGGTTACCAAAAAACTGTGGGAGTACATCAAGAAGAACAATCTTCAGGACAATGTCAATCGCCGCATGATCAATGCCGATGACAAGCTGACGAAAGTATTCGGCGGGAAAAAGAAAGTTTCTATGTTTGAAATGACCAAGCTGGTCTCCAAGCATATGAAATAATTCCCGACCTTAGTTTCTATAAAACAGGCTGATTCTTATCAGCCTGTTTTTTTGTGGGTGACCCTGCCACGTTTTAATCATATTAACTATTCACTTATATTTTAACCACTCTTGACTATTGAAGCGTTGATTGCTTTATTTGGAATTATTATTATAATTTAGTAACATAAGGAAAGCATATGTCCTCTTCGAGTACTTCTCTCCCTGCAAAAAACAATCAATCAATGTTTGCCCAGATGGGTTCCCTGTCCAGACCATTCTGGATGGTCAATATTATGGAGATGTTCGAGCGTCTGGCATATTATGGCGTCAGAGTGGTCATCCCCATCTACATAGCTCAGGCTGATGAAATAGGAGGGTTGCATTTCTCACAAACGGATAAAGGACTAATTTTTCTGTTGTGGGCTTTGTTTCAATCGTTAACGCCAATGATCTCCGGTGGTTTCGCCGACCGTTATGGATACAAAAGAACCATTTCATTTTCAATCGTTGTTAAGATTATCGGATATTTACTTATGGCAACACAGAGGGAATTTTATCCTTTCCTGATAGGTTGCTGTACGCTGGCTCTGGGGACAGCAATTTTTAAACCAGGGGTTCAGGGGACGATGTGCCAGTCATTGACAAAAAAGAATTCATCGGTAGGGTGGGGTACTTTTTATATGCTGGTTAATGTCGGTGGGTTCCTTGGTCCGCCGTTGGCTCATTTCCTTTATGGTATTTCATGGCCGGCGGTATTCTATGGCTGTGCGGTTATCGTCTCATTGAACTTTCTGATGCTCCTTACTTATAAAGATCCTTCGGCTGGAGGAGATCAGACCGGAAATCCATTTCACGTCTTATTGATAACAATTAAGAATATTTTTAACCTCCGTCTGATTGTTTTTATAATAATCATGTCCGGGTTCTGGTTGATGTTTATGCAGTTGTTCGATATGCTGCCCAATTTTATTGTCGATTGGGTGGATAGTTCAGGTTTGGTGGCAGCTCTTAATATCCCTGACTGGATGCTACAGGCGAATTCAACCAGAGGTTCACAGTTATCCCAGGAGTGGATGATTAATGCCAATGCCGGACTTATTATATTATTGGTTGTCTTTCTTAATTACCTTGTATCCCGTATGCGACGAGTAAATTCTATCTTCTGGGGAATTACTATTTCATCAGTAGGTTTGGTATTGGCCGGGTTTACTAATGTTGGACTATTCTGCATTGCCGGCATTTTGTTTTTCTCGGTTGGCGAAATGCTGTCATCACCAAAAATGAATGAGTATCTTGGTGTGATTGCTCCTGAAGGTAAAAAGGGGCTTTACATGGGATATGCCAATATTCCCCAGGGAATAGGCTGGGGGTTGGGTTCGATTTTTGCCGGGCATGTTTATGACAGTATGGGCGACAAAGCTAATCTGGCTATGGATTACCTGAGTAAGAATTTTAATATCACTGATGTTGCCCGTCCGGAAGCGATGAATAAGCTGGTTGAAGTGACCGGAATGGATCATATTCAGGCTACCCAGTTATTATGGGATGCTTATGATCCCTACAAGCTCTGGTACTCGTTTGCGGCTATCGGAATTGGATCGGCAATTGCGATGTTATTTTATTCGATGTGGGTGAAAAAACACGAAGCCAGCGATGTTTAATTCAAAGATTATAGCGCAGTCAGGATTCCTATCCTGACTGCTATGGGTAAATAGGGCAGGAAAGGATTCCTGCCCGCGCATTTAAACATACAGAGCGTGTTATATAAGTGTCACAGGATTTAGCGTGGATAGATTCATTATAAGACCTTATAAGATCGAGGATGAAGATAAAGTAATTAATCTTTGGCGCAAGTGTGGTCTAGTCGTTCCCCATAATGATCCCAAAGAGGATATCGATACCAAGATAGCATTTCAGCCTGAGCTCTTCTTTATTGGATTGATAGATGATAAAATTATTACTTCAGTTATGTCAGGTTATGAGGGGCATCGGGGATGGATTAATTACTTAGCAGTGCTGCCTGAGTTTCAGAGAAAAGGGTTTGCCAGCCTGATGATGGAAAAAGCTGAAGAAGTTCTCAGGGAGATGGGTTGTCTAAAAATCAATCTGCAAGTCAGAGAGGGGAATGAAACGGTAATCGCTTTTTATGAATCAATCGGCTATACCGATGATCATGTTATCAGCTTTGGGAAGAGGTTGAAATAAGATATTGTGCACGATAGGTTTTGCTTTTCTATGGAGCAGATGAAAACATCTGCCGTCCACATAGTCTCCTTGCGGTCTTAAAGATTAAATGTTATACTTTCCCTAAATAAAACTATTGAAAATAGCGG